>DATKTF010000395.1:0-2783 GCA_035531255.1 Cellulomonadaceae bacterium | reverse complement strand
GCGCGACGGGGGCGGTGAAGCGGGGGGCGGGCGGGGTCGCGTAGCCGATGACGAGCGCGGGCGGGTGTGTCGGCGATGGTGCGAGCCGATACGAGTCAAGGCCTTCGACGGCGAGGCCGCGCCGGGAGGCTCGGGCGACGGCCTCGCCCTCGCTGTCACCGTCAGGTAGCTGGAGCAGGAGGTGCAGTCCAGCAGCGATACCGACGATCGGCCATCGGGGCGCGTGCCGGTCGAGCTCGTTCACCAGCTGGTCCCGGCGTCGTCGATAGATCAGCCGTTGACGCCGAACGTGCCGGTCGTAGCCACCCGACAAGATGAGCTCGGCGAGGGTTAGCTGGTCCAAGACGCCGGTCTGCCGATCGGCTGCGGCCTTGGCGACCGTGACCGCGTCCACGAGGCGGGCAGGAACGACCAGCCAGCCCAGCCGAAGTCCGGGGGCCAGGGTCTTGCTGGTCGTGCCGGCGTAGACGACGTGCTCGGGAGCCAACGACTGCAGGGCGCCGATGGGTTGCCGGTCATACCGGAACTCCCCGTCGTAGTCATCTTCGATGACCAGCCCGCCGCTGTCGGCAGCCCACTGGACGACCTCGGTCCGCCGTGCCGGGGCGAGTGCCCGTCCGAGTGGAAACTGGTGGGACGGTGTGAGCAGCACCGCGTCTACGTCCGAGACGTCCTCGAAGACGGCGCCTGCGTCGTCGACGGGCAGGGTGCGTAACCGCAGCCCGGCCGCGGTGACGGTGTCGCGGTTGCCGACCAGACCGTAGGCCTCTGTAGCCAGACTGGTGGCGCCGGCCTCCTTCAGTACCTGGCACAGCAGCACCAGTGCCTGCGTGTATCCCGAACAGATGACGATGCGATCCGCCGTGGCGCGCACGCCACGGGCGCGGCCAAGGTAGTCGGCTAGCGCGGCCCGTAGCTCAGGACGCCCGGCGGGATCGGTATAGCCGAACGCCTCGGTCGGTGCAGCGACGACGGCTCGACGGGCCGCGGCCAGCCACTGCGACCGCGGGAAGGAGGACAAGTCCGGTGACCCGGCCCGCAGGTCGTAACGGAACCGGTCGACCTCGGCCGGGGCCCGGGAGTCGACCGACCCGCGCGCCAGGACGTGGTTCGCGACCCGCGTGCCAGAGCCTTGGGCCGCGACCAGCCAGCCCTCGCCGACGAGCTGGCCGTACGCCTCGACCACCGTGTTGCGGGCGATCTGCAGATCGCGTGCGAGAGCCCGCGACGAGGGCAACCGCGCCCCGGGACGCAGTCGGCCCTCGCGCACAGCGTCCCGCAGCGCGGTCTCCAGTGCTGCCCGTACTCGCGGGCCGCTCAGCTGCAGAGGGAGATCAAGGCCAGAAGTGGCCCAAGACTCTGACATAGAAGTGGACCTTACTCGTGGGCCTCTGCGGTCCTAGCGTCATAGGCATGACAACGACAAGCACGCAGAACACGCAGTCCGTACCGGTCCGGTTGGACTTCGACAGCCAAGCCCCCGAGTTCGCCCGGGCGCTGGTGCAGCTGGACCGGGCCGCGATCACCCAGCTCGACCGAGTCGACTTCGATCCGCGTCTGCGCGAGCTCGTCCGCCTCCGGGCCTCCCAGCTCAACGGGTGCGCCTACTGCATCGACATGCACAGCATCGACGCCCGCGCCGTAGGTGAGACCGAGCGGCGCCTCTACTCGCTGCCAGCATGGCGTGAGACGGGCTTCTTCACCGATCGTGAGCGTGCGGCGCTCCGCTTCACCGAGTCGGTCACGATGCTCGCCACCGACCACGTCCCGACCGCAGAGTACGACGCGGTCGCAGAACACTTCACGGCCACCGAGATCGCAGCACTGCTCTCCCTGATCGTCACCATCAACGCCTGGAACGCGATCAGCGTCAGCACCCGCACCTGGCAGCCGGGGTCCTACGAGCCCTGAGCTCACCACGTCACCATGACCATCGCCGGACCGCCGATCTCACCACGAGACCAGCAGGCCCGTCTGGTGCTGCGGATCTGGACCTGGACCTGGACCTGGAGTCAGCATCGCGGACGCCGGCGCCCTGCCGCACGGCGAAGGACAGGTTGTGCCCAGAGACGTTCGGCGAGTTCTGCTCAGCCGACAGAGCTCGGCGTGCTGGTCCTCGACGACACGACCGACCGACCGACCCTGGCTACCACGATTCCGCGCAACGTCAACGACGCGTGAAAGTGAGCCCCGTGTCGTCGGGCGCCAGGGGGTCAATCCCAGCCCCGTCGTTGACGGGCCCGATCAACCGAGGCCACCACCCGCGCGACTGTGTCCCGCGCGATCCCCAACTCCCTCGCGACCTGCCGCTGCGGCATGAATCTCCCTGAGCCAGATGGGGGCTCCTGACCTGGAGATGAGGTTGGAGCCCCGCCGGTCACCGGCACGACGGGAGCGGCGCCATCCTCCGATGGATCACCGAAAGACGCTCGGCCGACCAGGTGCCAACAACATTGACCCGCCGGGCTCCCGCGACCGCATAGGTATGCAGCGTCGACGACCCGCCGCGCTGGCACACAGAGCCCGCGCGCTGACAGCAACCCGTGTAGCAGCCCGCCGACGATCACCCCTGTCCGCAGTCGTCCGCCCACGACCGCACACCCCACGCCACCTGCACAGACGGACGCCAGCGGACACCGGCGGACGTCGTTCCGATGACTGACACGGAAGAGGTCACTGGTTCGATCCCCGTATCGCCCACCACGTTTGTGCAGGTCACGGGCCATTTCGGGTTCACTCGGAGCGGCCTTCTTGTACCCCCGTACCCCAACGCGTACCCCAAC
>DATKTF010000394.1:0-3145 GCA_035531255.1 Cellulomonadaceae bacterium | reverse complement strand
CTCACCTCAGGTGTGCCCATCCTGGAGGCACTGTCCGTGGTGAGCGGCACCGCCGGCAACATGGTCGTCCAGAACGCGGTCGCTGCCGTGGCCGACCGCGTCAAGCAGGGTGCGCAGATGTCCGAGCACCTGGGCGACTCCGGGGTGTTCCCCGAGATGGTCGTGTCCATGGTCGCGGTCGGCGAGGAGTCCGGTGCCACCGACACGATGCTGTCCAAGATCGCCGAGTTCTACGACGAGCAGGTCGAGTCGACCACCAAGAAGCTCGCCTCGCTGATCGAACCGCTCCTGATCGTCACCGTCGGGTCCATCTTCGGGTTCCTGATCGTGGCCATGTACATGCCCACATTCCAGATTTTCAACCTGATCAAGTGAGCTGAGCCCCGATGCGATCCAACCCCAACGCGTCCATGACCGTCGACACCACGGTCCCGTGGCAGTTCACCGAAGCCGGCTCCTACACGCAGTGGCTCTGGCTGACGCGCGACTTCGTAGCGACCGTCGTGTGCTCCGAGGACGCGTGGTCCTGGGAGGTCAAGTCCACCGGTGCGGTGCCGATCGGCTCTGGGCGCGGGCAGGACTTCGACACGTCCGCGGAGCTGGTGCTCGAGGCTGTCGGCAAGGGGTTCCCCGCCTCGGCCGGGTACGCCCGCTGGTCGAAGGCGGCAGCCCGCCGGTACGCGCTGGCGTCCGGGGTCCGGGTGGACCTGGCCGACGGTGAAGGCAAGATGGTGCGGGTCACCCTGATCGGTGGGCTCACAGTCGACGGCGTCCTGTACCTGGGGGACTGGCTGCTGCACGTGGTCCAGGACGGCACCCAGCGCGACGTGCACCCCGCCTCGGTCACGAAGGTGGAACGCATCGCATGAGCGCGGCATGGTGGGCGGCGCCCGAGGACCCGCGGCGCGGCAACGGGCGCACCTGGACGACCCGCGGGCTCCTCACCGGGGTCCTGGCGGCGGGTGTGATCCTGGCGTCCGCGGCGGTGGGGGCCACCTCCCCGCACACGGCCGACGTGACCAAGACGCCCTACGGCCACGACGTGCGACCCAGTGTCCGCGCCCTGGCCGACGGGTGCGGGGTCACCCAGTTCGTCGTGGACCCGCCCTCGAAGATCGGCACCGTGGACTTCACCGGCGAGCTCGCGTACTGGCCGCAGGTGCCGGTCTCGGGGTGGTTCTCCGACGTCCGGGCCAAGCCGGGCGACCTGGGCGCGTCCCCCGAGCAGGTGCTGAACGCGATGTGGTTCGGTGACCGGGTCGTTTGGGTGGCTGCCGACGCGCCCGCGACCACGACCAGCGCTCTGAACGCGATCGTCGCGGCGCACCCGCAGTGGCGGGCGGTGGTGCGCCCGTGGCCGGCGGACCGCAACATCCAGCTGGACCCCGGAACGTACGCGGCCGCGTCCTGGGGCGTGACCCAGACGTGCGACGTTCCGGACGCGCAGGTGATCGGTGCGATGTTCGCCGCAGCCCCCGTTTCCCCAGGTCAGCACGGGGACGTGCTGCCGTCAGCGTTCGGGTCGTCAGCCGACGGCGCACAAGTGGCACAGGAAGGCTGAGAGCACGACTCGGACGGCATGAAGGGGACGACGGTGGCCGGTCAGGTCCAGAACGCGCACGTGGAGGTTCACGACCTGGTGGTCGACTACCCGGGCGGCACGCGCGCGGTGGACGGGGTAGACCTGACGGTCGCGCCCGGGAAGGTGCTCGCCCTGCTGGGCGGTAACGGCGCCGGGAAGTCCACCACGCTGCGAGTCCTGTCCGGGGGGATGCCCCCCACCGGTGGGCTGGTCCTGGTCGGCGGTTGCGACATGTCCGAGCCTGACGAGGCTGACGCCGCCAGGGCGCTCGTCGGGTACTGCCCGGACACCGGTGGCCTGCCTGCTGCGTTGACCGTGCGCGAGTGCGTGGGCCTGGCCCTGGCCTCGGTGGGGGCGACCGACCGATGGCCGCAGGCGTTCGACGTGGCCGACGAGCTGGGCCTGACCCGCGTCCTGGACCGGCCCACCGGATCCTTCTCCCACGGGATGTCGCGCCGCACCTCGGTGCTGCTGGCGGTCCTGACGTCCAGCCAGGTTCTGCTGCTGGACGAACCGTTCGACGGCGTCGACGCGCTGGGCGTTGAGGCGATCGCCGTTCAGGTGGCGCGGGCTGCTGCCGCCGGGCTCGCCGTGGTGGTCTCCACGCACCTGCTGGACCTGGCCGTCCAGGTGGCTGACACGGTCGCGGTCATGGTCGACGGGCAGGTGGCCGGTCGCGGTCGCGTGCAAGCGTTCGCCGGAGCTGTCGGCAAGGCCCGGTACACCCGGCTGCTGACCGGTGGCGACAGGGGACGCGCGGGCCTGGGTCGCAGCGGCCTGCGACGTCTGCGGCGCGCCTGATGGGCGCCTGGAGGACCACACGACTGATTGCCGCGGCCCGCTGGCGCACCGTGCGAACACCGGGCGCCCGGGTGTGGTTGTGGGTCGCGCTCGTCGCCGGTGCCTCGAGCTTGTCGGTCGCCGCCCAGGCGGGGGACCTGGTCAGGCTGGTCGCCGAAGTGGACGGCAACGACACCGTCGCCGGGGTGGTCGCCAACACGTACATCCGCCAGTGGGTGACCACCGGGTTCGGCGCGATCACCTCCGCGATCCTGATGTTCGCCATCGGGGCCGCAGTGATCGCACCGCTCGTCTCCTCCTCGGCCCCGACCCTGATGCCCGAGCACCACCTTGCGGGGGTCCGCACCTCGAGCATGCACGCCTACGTCTCCGCGGCAGCCGTGCACCTGACGTCGCTGATGACGTTCGTACAGCAGCTGGCCTTGACGGCCCTGGCCGGGTTGCTCACCATCGACGGGGCCGGGCGCGGGCGAGCGGTCCTGCTGTCCTGGGCTGCATGGCTCGTCATGGTCAGCGTCGCCCAGGGCGCGCTGTGGGCCTCTCGGGCGCTGCGCCGGGTGCCGCGTCGGCGGGTGATCGGCGGGACGCTGGTACTGGCGCTGGTCCTTGGCGCCTGGGTGGTGCTGGGCCCGTACACCTCGGTGAGCCTGTTCGGTCTGACGGCCGCGTACACGTGGTGGCTGCTGGCCGCCCCTTGGTGGGTGGCGCTGGTCATCGCTGCGGGTGCGGGTGCGCTGGTCGGTCGCGCCGGATGGTCGTGGT
>DATKTF010000393.1:0-8253 GCA_035531255.1 Cellulomonadaceae bacterium | reverse complement strand
GTGGCGACCCAGGGGGCGACGAGCGTGCGCGAGGACCCGACATCCGTGCGTGGGCACCGCGGCCTCGGCGCCGGTGCCCGGGGTTCTCGCCGATGACCGCCAGAGACCTCCGGGACCCACCGTGATGAGTGCCTCCGACATCGCCCTCCTCCTGGTCGCGCTCGTCGCGCTGCTCGCGTGGTCCGCCTGGGTGGCGGCCTCACGGCTGGACCGGCTGCACCGCAAGGTCGCTGCCCTTCGTGCGGTGCTCGACACCCAGCTCGTCCGGCGCGCGTCGGCCGCGGCCGAGCTCGCGGCCTCGGGGCTGCTCGACCCGGTCAGCGCGGTGCTGGTCGGCGAGTCGGCGTGGGCCGTGCTCGCGGCCGGAGGGCTCGACGACGACGAGCTTGCCCGCCTGCTGCCGGAGCACTCCGGAGATGGCGCCCCTGCTGCGGTGGCCGTGGCACCCGGTGACCCGGTGCTCGACCGCGGGCTTGCCGAGAGCGAGCTCTCGGCCACCCTGCGTGCGGCGCTCGGCGACCCCGACGAGGTCGCCATCCTGTGGGCGGAGCCCGGCGGTGAGGCGCTCCTGGGTTCGCTGTCCGCCGCGTGGTACCGCGTCCAGCTGGCGCGGCGTTTCCACAACGAGGCGGTCGCGCAGTCGCAGCGGATGCGCCGGACGTTCATGGCACGGGTGCTCCGGCTCGCCGGTCACGCTGCCGTGCCGCAGACGGTCGAGCTGGACGACGGGTGGCCGGACGCCCTCGGCCGGCCGGGTTCCGGCATCCAGGCGGACGGGCCCGAGGCGCAGGCGTCGGTCTAGGATGGCCGCACCGGGCCGGCGAGGTCTCAGGCGCGGGACACCCCTCCTCTTCGATCAGTGAGGTCTGCAGTGAGCAGCGAGAACACCGAGTCCGTCGTCGGCACAGCCAAGGTCAAGCGCGGCATGGCCGAGATGCTCAAGGGCGGCGTCATCATGGACGTCGTCACGGCTGAGCAGGCGAAGATCGCCGAGGACGCCGGCGCCGTCGCGGTCATGGCTCTCGAGCGGGTGCCTGCAGACATCCGCGCCCAGGGCGGCGTGGCGCGGATGAGCGACCCGGACCTGATCGACGGGATCATCGCCCAGGTCTCGATCCCGGTGATGGCCAAGGCCCGCATCGGCCACTTCGTCGAGGCGCAGGTCCTGCAGTCCCTCGGTGTCGACTACATCGACGAGTCCGAGGTGCTGACGCCGGCGGACTACGCGCACCACATCGACAAGTGGCGCTTCACCGTGCCGTTCGTGTGCGGAGCGACCAACCTGGGGGAGGCGTTGCGCCGCATCACCGAGGGCGCCGCGATGATTCGCTCGAAGGGTGAGGCCGGGACCGGTGACGTCTCGAACGCCACGACGCACATGCGCACGCTCCGCGACGAGATCCGACGCCTGACGACATTGCCCGAGGACGAGCTCTACCTCGCGGCCAAGGAGCTCCAGGCGCCGTACGAGCTGGTCAAGGAGATCGCGGTCGCGGGGAAGCTGCCCGTCGTGCTCTTCACCGCGGGTGGCATCGCCACCCCGGCCGACGCCGCGATGATGATGCAGCTGGGTGCCGAGGGCGTCTTCGTCGGCTCGGGCATCTTCAAGTCGGGCAACCCGGCCCAGCGTGCCGCGGCCATCGTCAAGGCGACCACGTTCTTCGACGACCCCGATGTCATCGCCAGCGTGTCGCGCGGTCTCGGCGAGGCGATGGTCGGCATCAACGTCGATGACGTGCCGGTCCCGCACCGACTGGCCGACAGGGGTTGGTGACGGCGGCGTCGACGGGATCGCCGCACGGTCTGGGCCCGGACTGGGTGCCGGGCCCGGACGGGCTGCCCTTCCGGCGAGCCGCTCGGGTGATTCTGGTCGACGCGTCGGACCGGGTGCTTCTCATGCGCGGTCACGACGTCGACGAACCGTCACGCACCTGGTGGTTCACGATCGGCGGCGGCATCGACGCGGGCGAGGACGCGAGGTCTGCCGCGGTTCGCGAGCTCCGTGAGGAGACCGGGCTCGAGCTCGACGCGGGCTCCCTGGTCGGCCCGGTGGTGACGCGTTCGGCGGTCTTCGACTTCTTCGCCGTGACGTGCCGGCAGGACGAGCAGATCTTCCTCGCGCGGCTGGACGCACACGGCACGCACGAGGACTCCCTGAGCCGGGACGGCTGGACCGAGGTCGAGCAGCGGATCCTCGACGAGCTGCGCTGGTGGCCGCTCGATGCGCTCGCGGGTGTGACCGAGGAGGTCTTCCCCGAAGGGCTCGTCGATCTCGTGCGTGACCTCCTGGCGGGATGGGACGGGGTGACCCGTCATCTTGGGACCCAGGAACCCACCACTCGGTAACCTGAGCGTCATCTGGGCCGGGTAGCGTCCAGGCGTGCCCGTTTCCACGTCTCCTGTCGTCCACATGCAACGTTCCGGCATCCGCACCCTCATGGAGCTCGCGATGCGGGATCCCGAGTGCCTTCGCCTGGAGATCGGCGAGCCCGACGTCCCCACGCCGTCGCACGTCGTCGAGGCCGCAGCGGCGGATGCGCGGGCGGGATACACCCACTACACGTCGAGCGTCGGCACGCCGGACCTCCGCGCCGCACTTGCCGCCCGGGTGACGGCCACGATCGGCATCGAGGTCGGCGCCGCCGAGGTGATCGTGACGCACGGGGCGATGCACGGGCTCGCGATGGCGATCAACGCGACGATGGGGCCGGGCGACGAGATCCTGCTCCCGGACCCGGAGTTCCCGAACTGGCGGATGGCCGCTGTCGCCGCCGGGGTGGGTGTGGCGACCTATCCCGCGCGCGCGGTGAACGGGTTCGTGCCGACCCTCGACGAGATCGAGGCCGCGATCACCGCGCGGACCAAGGTGATCCTCGTCAACTCACCCAACAACCCGAGCGGTGCGGTCTACCCGGCGGAGCTTCTCGAGGGCATCGTCGCGATCGCGCGACGGCACGACCTGTGGGTGTTCTCCGACGAGTGCTACGAGTCGATCACGTTCGACGTCCCGCACGTGAGCCCCTCGTCGTTCGACACGGATGCGCGCGTGCTCGCGTTCCACAGCTTCTCGAAGACGTATGCGATGACCGGCTGGCGTCTGGGCTACGTGGTCACCCACGACCCGGTCGTGGCGGGACTGCTGGGACAGGTGGCCGAGGCCACGATCGCCTGCCCGTCGGCGATCAGCCAACGCGCGGCCCTCGCGGCGCTGACGGGCCCGCAGGACGCGGTGCGCATCGCCGTGGACTCGTACCGCGAACGCCGGGACGCGGCGATCGCGCTGCTGACGGCCAGGGGAATCCCCTGCGCACGGCCGGACGGCGCCTTCTACCTCATGGTCGACATCTCGGCCGCGACCTCGGACGGCAACGCCTTCGCGTTGCGGCTGATCGCGGACTCGCACGTCGCGGTCTCGCCCGGTGAGGCCTTCGGGCCGGGCGGCGCCGGGATGGTGCGGGTGTCGCTCGCGAGCGAGAGGTCGATCCTCCTCGAGGGGTTGTCCCGTCTCGCCGACCTGGTCGAGGCGTGGCCGGTCGAGGTCGACCACGGTGTGGTCGTCGGCGCAGGCGCATGAGCGCTGCTCCGTACCATGTCCCGGTGAGTCCGACGATCGGTGTGCTGGCGCTGCAGGGTGACGTCCGCGAGCACGTCATGGCGCTCGAGGCGAGCGACGCGCACGCCGTCCTCGTGCGACGGGAGCGGGAGCTCGAGGGGCTCGACGGGATCGTGCTGCCCGGCGGGGAGTCGACGACGATCGACAAGCTGCTTCGTGCGTTCGAGCTCGCGGAGCCGCTGCGCGGCCGCATCGCGGCCGGGTTGCCTGCCTACGGCTCGTGCGCCGGGATGATCCTGCTCGCCGACCGCCTGCTCGACGGCATCCCCGGTCAGCAGACCCTCGGTGGGCTCGACATCACCGTCCGACGTAACGCCTTCGGACGGCAGGTCGACTCGTTCGAGACCGACCTGACGATCGAGGGCATCGACGACAGCGAGACGCGTCCGATGCACGCGGTCTTCATCCGTGCACCGTGGGTCGAGGAGGTCGGCCCGGCGGCGACCGTGCTCGGCGCGGTCGCGACAGGTCCCGCCGCCGGTAGGATCGTCGCGGTGCGCCAGGGTCGACTCGTGGCGACCTCCTTCCACCCGGAGGTCACCGGCGACACGCGAGTGCACCGAATGTTCGTGCGGATCGTCCGCGAGAGCCTCTGAGTCCGTCCAGGTGCCGTTGGCGCACCCGGGAGTGCGTCGGGCCTCGACCGGGCGGGGAGGAAAGGGACTGAGCGATGTCGGGTCACTCCAAGTGGGCCACCACCAAGCACCAGAAGGCTGTTGTCGACGCCAAGCGCAGCAAGCTCTTCGCGAAGCTCGTCAAGAACATCGAGGTGGCGGCGCGCACCGGCGGTGGTGACCTCGCCGGCAATCCGACGCTCGTCGATGCCGTGCAGAAGGCGAAGAAGTCCTCGGTACCGATCGACAACATCAACCGCGCCGTCAAGCGCGGCTCCGGCCAGGAGGCGGGTGGCGCCGACTACCAGGCGATCACCTACGAGGGTTACGGCCCGGGGGGGATCGCCGTCCTCGTCGAGTGCCTCACGGACAACCGCAACCGCGCGGCCTCGGACGTGCGGGTCGCGTTCACCCGCAACGGTGGCCAGATGGCCGACCCCGGCTCGGTGTCCTACCTGTTCTCGCGCAAGGGCGTCGTGGTGGTGGCGAAGCAGGGTTCGCTGACCGAGGACGACATCCTGATGGCGGTTCTCGACGCCGGTGCGGAGGAGGTCAACGACCTCGGTGACGCGTTCGAGGTCATCTCCGAGGCGACCGACCTGGTCCCGGTGCGCGAGGCGCTGCAGTCCGCGGGGATCGACTACGACTCGGCGGAGAGCCAGTTCGTCCCGGCGACCCAGATCGAGGTCGACGTCGACGGCGCGCGGAAGATCCTGCGCCTGATCGATGCTCTCGAGGACAGCGACGACGTGCAGAACGTGTTCGCGAACTTCGACGCATCGGACGAGGTCCTCGCGGCGCTCGACGAGGAGTGACGCCGCCTCTGCGGGATGCGTTCGACGTTGCGGCCGGGAACAGGCGGCTGTGTCGCAGCAGCCCGCTCGTCGATCGGCCTGGGATGCTGACGACGTGCGCGTCCTCGGAGTCGACCCAGGCCTGACCCGATGCGGTCTCGGCGTCGTCGACGGCCTTCCTGCTCGGAAGGTGCGGCTCGTCGCGGTCGGGGTGGCGCGGTCGGCCCCCGGTGCCGACATTGACCAGCGACTGCTCGCCATCGCGACGGAGATCGATGCCTGGATCGAGGAGCACGCGCCTGACGCGGTCGCGGTCGAGCGGGTGTTCGCGCAGCACAACCTCAGCACGGTGACCGGGACCGCGCAGGTGGCGGGGGTGGCGATGCTCGCTGCCGCACGCCATCGGATCCCGGTGGCACTGCACACCCCGAGCGAGGTGAAGGCAGCGGTGACGGGTTCCGGGCGCGCGGGCAAGAGCCAGGTGCAGGCGATGGTCGCGCGGATCCTCGCTCTCGAGGAGCGCCCGGAGCCGGCCGACGCGGCCGACGCGCTCGCCCTGGCGATCTGCCACCTGTGGCGTCCTGCCGGCGCGGTGGGGGTGCCCCAACGGGCGCCCGGATCGATGACCTCCGCGCAACGCGCGTGGGCGGCGGCCGAGCAGGCGGCGCGTCGCGGGTCGCGCGCCTGAGAGCACTTGCTAGCCTAGGCCGCGTTCGTACAGGTGTTCGGGTGCCGAAGACGGTCCGTCGTCGACGTTCCCGGCCGGTGCCCGGGATGGTCGAGCGGTCGCGCCGCGGGTCCCTGTGGTGCTCAGAGCTCATGGTGAGGAGGCCCGATGATCGCCTCGGTCCGCGGAACGGTTCAGTCGGTCCGGCTCGACGGTGCAGTGGTCGAGGTCGGCGGCGTGGGCCTCCTGGTCCACGCGACGCCCGCGACGCTCGCGACGCTCAGGATCGGCGCGACAGTGTCGTTGGCCACGTCGCTCCTGGTCCGAGAGGACGCCCTGACGTTGTTCGGGTTCGCCGACGCCGACGAGCGCGAGGTCTTCGAGACGGTCCAGACCGTGAGTGGTGTGGGACCCCGGCTGGCACTGGCGATGCTCGCGGTCCACAGCCCGGACGCACTCCGTCGAGCCGTGCAGGACGAGGACCTCACGGCACTGAAGCGCGTGCCGGGCATCGGGCACAAAGGAGCGCAGCGGATCGTCCTCGAGCTCGCCGGTCGACTGGGGGCGCCTTCGGCGGCCGCGTCCGACGGGGTGGCCCGACCGGAGACGTCGGGAGGCGGCGGTGCGCGGCCGCGCGAGCAGGTGACGGACGCGCTCGTCGGACTCGGCTGGACGGCGAAGGCGGCGCAGGATGCGGTGACGGGCGTTGCCGACTCGGTCGAGGCGTCGGGCGAGACGCTCGAGGTGGCGTCGCTCCTGCGCGCGACGTTGCGAGCCCTCGGTGGCGGTCGTGGCTGAGGGCAGCGGGCGCGGCCTGACGGGCGACGACGTCGGGCGCTCGTTCGACCCCGGGGCCTTCGACGATGCGGAGCGTGACGAGATCGTCACGGAGCGCGTCGTGCGGCCCGGTGCGGATGACGTCGAGCGCGCGGCGGAGGCGGCGCTCCGCCCACGCAGCCTCGACGAGTTCGTGGGTCAGCGCGTCGTCCGCGACCAGCTCTCGCTCGTCCTCCATGCTGCTCTCGGCCGTGGACGGGCCCCGGACCACGTCCTGCTCTCCGGCCCCCCCGGCCTGGGGAAGACCACGCTGGCGATGATCATCGCGGCGGAGCTCGGGACGTCCCTACGGATCACGTCGGGCCCGGCTATCCAGCACGCCGGCGACCTCGCCGCCGTGCTCTCGTCTCTCGAGGAGGGCGAGGTGCTGTTCCTCGACGAGATCCATCGGATCGCGCGACCGGCGGAGGAGCTCCTGTACGTCGCGATGGAGGACTTCCGGGTCGACGTCGTCGTCGGCAAGGGCGCGGGAGCGAGCGCCATCCCGCTCGCACTGCCACCCTTCACGGTGGTCGGGGCGACGACGCGAGCCGGTCTCCTGCCGGCGCCGCTGCGCGACCGATTCGGTTTCACGGGGCACCTCGACTTCTATGCCGACGACGAGCTCGAACGTGTCCTCGTTCGCTCGGCCGGCCTTCTCGGCATCCACCTCGACGCGGACGCGGCGGCCGAGATCGCGTCGCGCTCGCGGGGGACCCCGCGGATCGCCAACCGCCTGCTGCGCCGGGTGCGCGACTGGGCACAGGTGCGTGGCGACGGTCGACTCTCGTTGTCCGCCGCCCACGCGGCGCTCGAGGTCTACGAGGTCGACGTCCTCGGCCTGGACCGACTGGACCGTGCGGTCCTGACCGCCCTGTGCACCAGGTTCGGTGGTGGCCCCGTGGGTCTCACGACGCTCGCTGTCGCCGTCGGGGAGGAGCCGGAGACCGTCGAGACGGTCGCCGAGCCGTTCCTCGTGCGTGAGGGGCTGATCGGCCGGACCCCGCGCGGTCGGGTCGCGATGCCGGCGGCGTGGGTGCACCTCGGGCTCGAGGTGCCTCCGTCGGCCGGGCTCGGGACCCTGTTCGGCTGAGTCGACAGGTCGGAACGGACCGTTCGCGGCGGGTGGACACGGTCAGGCGGCGGGTGCCGGGTACGGCGCGGCAGGCCCCGCGAGTTAAAGTACGCACGGCCCGCCATCGAGACTGCGGCCGACACCACACGAGATCCGGAGTGCGACACCGTGGGAAGCAACACCAGCCTTTTTCTGATCCTTGTCCTGGGCGTCGGCGCGATGTTCCTGCTGTCCCGCAACCAGCGGAAGCAGCAGAAGGCCCAGCAGGCGTTCCGGTCGAACCTCGCCGTCGGGCAGCAGGTGATGACGGGTTCCGGGATGTTCGGTGAGGTCGTCGGTGTCGACGGCGACGAGATCACGATCGAGTCGACGCCGGGCAACAGCAGCCGGTGGCTCCGTGCGGCGATCGCCAAGGTCATCGAGCCCGCCGCGGAGGACGACGACGACGAGCTCGACGACGACATCGACGTGCCCGACGACCTGTCCTCTCTCGATGACGGCCCCACGACGCCCGAGTCCGACACAGAGGATCCCGGACACAAGTAGGCTGGCCCGGGCCCGCCGTCGAGCGTCGGGCGCCGTCTGGACCCCACGGTTCCCTTGAACGGGAGTCGTGCGCGCACGAGAGAAGAAGATCTGTTGGCTGCCAATTCCCGTGGTTCCCGTCCGTTCCG
>DATKTF010000392.1:0-2328 GCA_035531255.1 Cellulomonadaceae bacterium | reverse complement strand
CGACGTGCGAGGCGTCGCCGTAGCTGGCCGCGACGATGCCCGTGCTCGCGAGGGTGAGCGCGCCCGTGGCGGCGAGCGTCGCGTCGCTCGACAGCGAGACGCACGCGGGGGCCGGGGTCGCGTTGGCGACGACGAGCTGCCCGCTCGCGCACGCGAGCGTCGAGAGCGCGCCCGCGCCGTCGTCGGTGACGAGAGCCGAGAACGCCCCCAGCCCGATCTTGCTCCGCGCGATGGCCGCGCCCGCCGCCACGTCGGCGTCGATGAGCGCCGCGGCGGTCACGGTGCCGGCCGCGTCCTTGAGCAGCCCGGTGCTCGCCGACAGGTTGGCGCCCGTGCCGCCGTTGGTGACGGCGACGGTGCCGGTGAGCTTCGACGCCGCCACGTCGTTCACCTTCGCGTCGGTCACAGACAGTGCGCCGAGTTGCGTGGTCGTCACCGCGCCCGCGCCGATGGCCGTGGCCGTCACCGCGCCCGCGCCGAGCTTGGCCGTCGTCACGGCGCCGTCCGCGAGCTTGGTAGTCCCGACCGAGCCGTTGGCGGGGCTGGTCGGCCCGGGCGTGATCTGAGCGGCGAGCAGGAGTGCAAGGATGATGGATCTCACGTCGTCACCTCTCCCGAGAGAGCCTGCGTGCTGTAGGGGGTCAAAACCGTGTAGGAGATCGATGCCTTGCGGGTCGCGGCATCGACGACGAGCCCAGCGTCGACCATGCTCGACACGCCGGGCGTTGCCGAGATGGCGGCAGAGAGTTCGGCGCGGACCTCGTTCGGGTCCGGGTTCTTGATCAGTATCTTGCCGAGGTAGTCGACGCCCTGCGATTCGTCGAGGTAGCACTCGCCAAGCCAGAGCCCAAGCCGTGTCTCGATGCCCTGCGCGACGGCCGCAAGATTCTCGGCATCGGTCGCACCGCCGACGACAGAGAGATCGCCGTTGACGACGGCGAGGTCGCCCGATGCGTCAAGAAGGAAGTCGCGGACTGGCATAAGATGGCTCCCAGGGCGTGCGCTTCCACGTCGGCCCGGCCGCGTCGGTGCAGGCGTAGAGGGCGTAGGTCGAGAGGACGAGCGCGCTCATAGGCTCTTGACCTCGGTTGACAGGTAGGAGGCCGCCGCCGCCTGAAACGTCGTGATGGCCGTCGCGAGCGCGCCCGCCGATGCCTTCGACGACGGTCCGAGGAGCGGCTCGACGGCGAGCGCCGCGCACAGCGTGTTCAGCGCCGTGAGCACGAGGTCTTCTTGCGTGCGGTACGTCGACCCGAGCACGAGCGCTTCCGTCGCCGCGTCGCTGCCGAGCTTGATGGCGTCGGTCCGCAGGTGGATCGCCAGTCCATTCGGAACGCCGAACACGGCATGGTCGCTCGGCACCCCCGCCAGCGGCGCGCCGAACGGTCGCAGCCCCGGGACGAACACCCCGTCGCTCAGGTCGTGCCGATGGTCGATCTTCGGATCAACCTCCGCGCCACTGCCCGAGAGCCATCGGTCGAGCGATGCCTCTGCGAAAATCAGTAGTCCGGTAGTCGCCGGCCCGAGGCCGTTCCGCCCTGTCGAGATCGGACACGTCAGCATGAACCCGCCGGCAGCCATGAACTGCACCGGGACGCCGGTCACTACGGACAGTGATTCGGTTTGCCGCGCGTCGCTCTCGTCCTGGTAGGCGTGCCGCACCAGCGGCTTGACGTTCGCTCGCTGTGTCGCGGGGTCATAGTCGGTGACGACGCCCGGAAGGCACGTGTGCAGCTCGTCGAGCGCGCGCCGGACGTGCGCGTCGATTGCCTGCGCGAGCGTCGGGTTGCGGATCTGCGTCATCGCCGGATCTCGCCGTAGATGGTCGTCGTCCAGTCGCCGCCATGCGTGTCGCCGCTGAACTCGCATTTCTTGACGACGAGATCGGTGTCGTAGCGGTCGCTCGTCAGATGCACGATCTTGCCCGGCGCCGTCGCGACAAGCAGCGACTGAAATCGGCAGAGCGCCGGCTTGCCGGACGCCTCCGGCGATCCCATCTCGGGCGAACCGATGAGGCCAGTGGTCGGCGAGATCAACGGAATCGAGTCGTCGAGCACGTCGCCATCGGCGAGGATTTGAAGCGCGCCCCGTTGGACCGAGTATCCGTAGCCGAGCGAGTAGAGCAGCCGGTCGAGGGCTCGGGCGACGGAGCCGCTGACGACGTAGCCCTGCTGTAGCGTCAGCGAGTCCAGCTTGGCCACCGCCGCCGAGACGTTGCCGAGCGCGAGCCCGGTCGCGGTCGCGATGGCGCGCAGGACCGTGCCGGCAGTGGTGCCGGGCGCAAAGCTGGTCGAGAGGCGGGCGTTCCTAAACGAGCGCTCACCGTCA
>DATKTF010000391.1:0-2626 GCA_035531255.1 Cellulomonadaceae bacterium | reverse complement strand
GCGTTCTGCCCACTGGCGATCTGTGACAGCCATGCCGGCACAAGGTCAAACTGGTCGGAGAGGAAAACCGCAGATCGCCCCACTCGTGTCACGACGAGGCCCTGGATCTCGTCGAACGGGGCGTCACCGTCCGTATAGCTTGTCACGTCGACAGTGGCAGTATCGCCGCTCTGGCTCGGATCTAGATATCGAACATAGGCAGCTCTTGGTTGGTTCACCTCGAATGAGTCCACCTTTTGGAAGTTCTCATCCAGGATCTCCCCACCCATCACCGTGCAGATGGCATACCCTCCCCGGTACTCGTCGGCGGGGGTACGTCCCACCAGCTGCGCCGTTTCGCGGACCCGGTAGGCCTGGTCAAGCGACTCGACCCACACCACGTACGTCCCAGGGTTGATCGGCGCCTGCGTCAGCTCGATCCCCAGGTAGCCCCGCGCCGACCCCGCCTGGTTGAGCGTGACGTCGACGGTGCCGTTGGTGCTCGGGATCGCGAGGTCCGTGCACCCCTGCGCCGGCGGCGGGCCGTCCGTCTCGTGCTCCGCCCGCGGGCAGGTGTGCACCACGAACGACCCTTCGCTCGCCACTCGCCCGGTGCCGTCCTCGAGCGTCAGCCGCAACGACGCCGTCGCCTGCGTCTCCACGACGAGGTCCCACGGCGGGTTCCACTGCACCCAGCACCACGGCTCGGCACAGCCTCCACCCGCGTTCCAGCCCCAGCCGGGCACGGACGAGGGCTCCTCCCCCCACCCCGTGACCAGGCTGGTGACGTCCGAGCCCGAGAGCGCCAGCAGCACCAGCCGCGGCGTGGTCCCGTCCGCCAGCGTGGCGAGGCCCCCCGTGGCGCCTGGCGCCACCGAGATCGGCAACGGGCCGTCGACGACGGCCAGGCCTCGATCCGCCAGCCGCTTCTCGTACCACTGCGCCTGCAGGAGAAGGTGCGTCGAACCGGTGTCGAACTGATAGGTGATCGCCTTGCTGACGGTGCCGCCACCCCAATCGCCCGCCGGGTCGTCGGGGTAGGTCGCCGACAGCGTCGAGGCGAGCTGGCCCGACGGCGCCGGGCGCATCGGCCACGTCGTCGTCAGGGCGTAGCCGGCCGGGTTGCCGCTCGTCGTGCCCGAGGTCTGGTCGGCAAACCCCACCGTGACCCCAGCACCCGGCGAGGTCGCCGAGGTCGCGGTCGGCCCGTAGACGACGTTGCCGTAGCGGTCGGCGAGGAAGTAGGCGTTGAGCAGCACCATCGGCAGCGACGACGGCGGCTGCGAGGTGACGTCGAGCTGGTACCCCGTCCAGTACTCGAACACGTCCGGGCACGCCTGGCCCTGCCGGTCGGTGCAGAGGAAGTGGTCGGGCTTGCCTGGCTCGGGATGGACGCCGTAGCCCATGAGCAACGGGTCGGCCCAGGCGCCGTCGATCTGGACCTTGGCTTGCGCGGAGAGATTGAGGAGCTCGGCGGTGCCCCACACCGGGACGATCTGGCCGGGGGTCACCGGGTCGGGCGCGACGCCGACGTAGGACGACAAGGTGCCCATCCCGATCTCGAACTCCTCGTTGGCTGCGATCAGGGTACCTTGCGCGTCGCGGTCGTGCCAGATGAACGCCGCGACGTTGCAGGCGATGCGGTTGACGTCCGGGTCGAGGATGACCTGGCCGTGTTGGGGGCCGCCAAGCGCGAGTTGCACGAGGACAGGATACGTCGGCGCCTGCCCGAGGGCGTCGGTGATCTCGAGCTTGAGACGGGCGTTCTTCTCGATCCGGTGGCCGTGGATGCCGTCGGTGCCCACGGGGCCGTTCGGGTCAGTCCCTCCCGTGGGGGGCGTCAGGTCGGTGAGCGTCGCGGCAAACGGCGGGTGGAGCTCCGTGCCGGCGGGCACGATACCCTGGGCAAAGATGTTCTGGCCGCAGGAGGTGATGGCCAAAGCCGTCGCGGTCATGCCGTGCGGCTCGACCTCCCGCAGCGGCACGGCGGTCGAGGCGTCGAGCGGCTCGAGGTCGTGGTCCGTGGCCAGTGATCCGCGGTCCGGAGCCCGCGTCGCGGTTCCGGCTGCGCCTGACACTTGCTTCGATTTGCCTGCGCTGAACCCTGTGCTTGGCGCCTCGCGCCCACTGCCACGGACCTCCAGCCGCGGGGCGTGACGCTCGATCGGCACGCGCTCGTAGGCGCCGGTCGAAAGCCCGACCCAGCCGCCCTCGTACAGCCCGGTCACGGCGAACGGCTGCCGGGCGACGGACTGGTAGCGCGGGATGCGGCGTGGGCTCTGCGCCGAGACCGCCACACCGGTCATGCTCATCACCGACGAGGTGAAGGTGTCGACGAACGCCGGCGCAAACGTCACCTTGCCGGTGGCTCGGGCTGTCGCTGTGGTCTGGACCGAGCCGTCGGGGTTGCTCGTCAGCGCCGCCGGGGCGAACTCGATCTGGCCGCGGTCGCCCGCCTGCGGAGTGGTCGCGATGGTCATCTGGGCCCCGGAGAGCTGCCAGCCGCGCGGGTCGAGGACGATCGCAGTCGGCGTGGTGGTGCCGTTGACGGGGACGGTCGCAAATGCGTCCATGAACGGGATGATGCGGGCGCCTTCGGAAGCCGGCGCCATCGAGGTGACGGCGAAGTGCAGGCGATAGTTGCCGA
>DATKTF010000390.1:0-12785 GCA_035531255.1 Cellulomonadaceae bacterium | reverse complement strand
CCATGCCGAGGGTCGAGTCGACCATCACCGCGCCCGGCACCCGGAGAGCCGGAGCGAGAAGCTCGACGCAGCGCGCCAACATCACAGGGGTGTGGCGCGCGGCCGCCTCCGCGGGCTGGTCGACCATCGGTCCTCCTCCGTGGGTCTCGTCGTGCTGCGGGTCCTGTGCGCCGTGACGGCTGTCACGTGCGCGTTGTGGTGGTCGGACGGCCCCTCCGTCGTCCGACCAGGTCCCCCACCGGCCCTCTGACGCCGGGGAAGTGCGTCAGAACGGACGGGAGGAGACCTCACCGGAGGGCGTGACGGGGTCACGGGAACATGCGGCCGCCCACCTCCTCGGCAGTGGTCGCATAGCCCTCTTCCTGCTCGGCCAGGTAGGCCTCCCACGACGGGAGGTCCCAGAGCTCGACGCGAGCGCCCATCCCGATCACGGCGACGTCGCGGTCCAGACCCGCATAGGCACGCAGGGGCGCCGGGATCGAGATGCGGCCCTGCTTGTCCGGCAGCTCGTCGCTCGCGCCGGACAGGAAGACGCGCTGGTAGTCGCGTGCCTGCTTCGACGTCACCGGCGCCTGCCGGATCTCCTCGTGCATGCGGCGGAACTCGTCGAGCGGCAGGAGGAACAAGCACCGCTCCTGACCGCGCGTGACGACCAGTCCGGGTGCGAGGTGCGCGCGGAACTTGGCCGGAAGGATCAGCCGACCTTTGTCGTCGAGACGCGGCGTGTGCGTCCCCATGAACGGGAGGCCGGAACCGAGTGCGCCGAGGGACGACTCGATGCTCATCCGCGCACCTCCCCCACCGACTCCCCGGCCCTCCCGGTTGCTCCACGGTACTCCACTTTCCTCCACCGTCAACGAGAAGCATCGCGATCTGCTGCGTCCATCCGGGTGAAATCCCAGGTCAGCAGCGGTGGTGCACAGTGGAGGGATCGGAGGCCCCGACAGCCGTCCCGAGTGGACGGCATCGCGCTGACCTGCGCCAGGACGCGTACGGGCCTGCCCCGGGAGCCGGGCGGGGCCCCACCGACCGTGCGGGGGACGCGAAAGGTCCGCGCGAGGGAGGAAAGTGGAGGGCTCGAGAACGGCGAGCGGGCGTCCCGCACGACGGCGACATCGACCGCTCCCGGTTCGGCGGATGAGCCTCTACGCTCGGAGCAGTCGGAACAGAGGAGTCCCGTTGCTGCAACCCATGCCCACCACCGACGAGCTGGACGAGCTCGTCGAGGTGACCGGCCGGATCACCGCAGGCGTCGAGACCGTGCTGTCGGGACGACCCGACCTCGTTCGCCTGACCGTCGCCGTCCTCCTTGCCGAAGGTCACCTCCTTCTGGAGGACGTCCCCGGAGTCGGGAAGACGACCCTCGCCAAGGCCCTCGCGCGGACCATCGACTGCACCGTCGGCCGGATCCAGTTCACGCCGGACCTGCTCCCGAGCGACCTCACGGGTGTCACGATCTACCGGTCCGAGTCCCACGAGTTCGAGTTCCGACCCGGACCCGTCTTCTCGCACATCGTGATCGGCGACGAGATCAACCGGGCCTCACCGAAGACGCAGTCGGCGCTCCTGGAGTCGATGCAGGAGGCCCATACGACCGTCGACGGGACGACGTACGCGCTCCCTCGCCCGTTCCTGGTGATCGCCACCCAGAACCCGATCGAGATGGAGGGGACGTACCCGCTCCCGGAGGCGCAGCGCGACCGGTTCATGGCCCGGCTCGCCATCGGGTACCCGGGCACCCAGGCCGAGCTCGAGATGCTCGACCGCCAGGAGACGACCGACCCGCTCGATCATCTCCGCCCGGTCACCGACGCCGCGACGGTCCTGCGACTCATCACCGTCGCCCGCAACCTGTACGCCGCACCGGCGGTCAAGCGCTACGTGGTCGCCCTCGTGGAAGCGACCCGACAGGACGACGGGCTCCGTCTCGGCGCGTCACCACGCGCGTCGATCCAGCTCCTGCGGGCGGCCAAGTCGCTCGCGGCGATCAGCGGGCGCGATCACGTCCTGCCGGACGACGTCCAGACGCTCGCCGAAGCCGTCCTGGCGCATCGACTCCTACCGAGCACCCAGGCGCGCCTCGCAGGCCGCTCACCCGTCGACACCGTCCGGGACCTCGTCGCACGCGTCCCGCTCCCTGCGTACACCTCGGGTTCGCTCGACGCGGTGCGCGCGCGCCGGGCCACTGGCTGATGGTCCTGCGGCCCACCACACGCGGCTGGGCTCTGGCCGTCGCCGGCGTCCTCACCGTGGCCGTCGCGGTCGCGCTCGGGTCGCAGGACCTGGCGCGAGCAGGCGCGCTCCTGGTCGTCCTCGTCGTGGTCTCCGCCGTGGCCGCAACGATCGAGCACCACCGTGCCCATCGCCACCTCCAGGTGCGTCGCACGATAGTGCCGCAGACCCTGAGCGTCGGACTGCCGGGGCGGGTCACGGTACACATCACGCCGGCCGCCGGCCACCGTGCCCAGCTGAGCAGGCTCCAGCTGCGCGAGCGCGCGGCGGTCGAGCTGTCGGACGGGCGCCCGCTCCGCGCCACGGTGATGCGCCGGCCGCGCGAGGTCACGCTCGCCTACGACGTCCAGGCCGTCCGCCGCGGTCGGTGGCCGATCGGCCCGGTCACTGCGACGGTCGGGGACCCCTTCGGTCTCTTCACCCGTGCACAGACGCTCGGTCGCGCCGTCGACATCGCCGTGTGGCCGCACGTGGTCGATCTCGAGATCCCCAGCGGTGGGCTGAGCAGCGACCCGGACACCGCGGCCCGAGGGGCCCGCACACCCTCCGCGGACGATGCCGCGCTCCGGGCCTACCGGCCCGGAGACGACCTGCGGCGCGTGCACTGGGCCTCGAGTGCGAAGCGCGGCACGATGCTGGTCCGCAACGACGAACGGGCCGGAAAGCGACCGGTCACCGTGCTCCTCGACCTGCCCGGCGACGACGCAGGAGTGGAGTGGTCGATCTCTCTTGCCGCGTCCATCGCGCTGGCGATGCTGCGCGCCGGGCACCCGGTCCGATTCCTTCCGACCGGGGTCGCGAGCTCCACCCGGCCAGGGTCGACGCAGGTCCACGCGCACCCGCCGCGCAACGATGCCGCCGTGGCGACCCTGCTCGACGGGACGATCGACCTCACCGGACCGGCGACCGGCGAGCGTGCCGAGGCGCAGCTCCTCGATGCGGCCGAAGCCCTCGCGACGCACGACCCGTCGGAGACGGTCGTCGCCGTGGTCGGACCGATGTCGCCGCAAGCCCGCTCCGCCCTCGCCGCCGCCGTCGGCCCGGGGCACGGCTGGGCGGTCGTCCGGACCCCCGATGCGGATGACGAGGAGCGACGACGGGCTCAGGACAGCCAGACGGCACTGCTGCACGCGGGGTGGTGGACCTCCCTCGCGTCGCCGACCTCTGAGCTCACCTCGACATGGGACTCCCTCATGAGGACTCATCCGTGATCGTGCCGTCGAGCCTGACACGAGCCGTCACCGTGCGGATCGCGTGCGCCGCGATGGTCGCCGGAGGCCTCGGCGCCCTGACGGCAGCGGTCGCACCAGGTCGCTGGATCGTCGTGTCGTTCCTGGCCGTGGCCGCCCTCGCGGCCGTCGTCGGCCTGCTGCGCCGAGGATCCCGGAACGCCGTCACCCCGACCGTCGCCGGGCTCGCGGTCAGCGCGCTCGCCCTGACGCTCGGCTACGGCGGACCCGGCGGGACGCCGTCGCTGGTGTTCGACGGCGGGACCTTCGGACGCCTGGTGCAGACGGCCCACGAGGCCGTGTCCCAGGCGAACGGGTCCTTCCCCCCGATGGCCTCGTCGACGCCGATCGAGATGCTTTTGGTCGCTGGTGCGATGGTCGTGTACCTCCTGCTCGACGCCGTCGCGGTCGGTCTCCGCGCACCGGCATGGTCCGGCCTCGTCGCGATCGCGCTGTGGGTTCCGACGACGGTCCTCGGCCTCCCTGCGCCGTGGTGGGGCTTCGCGATCTCGGCAATCGGCTACCTGATGCTGCTCGCGGCAAGCACCACGACCGCGACGAGCGGATCGAACACCCTTGCGGAACGGGCGCGGGTGACCTCCCTCACGGCCCGGTACATCGCCGCCGTCGCGGTAGCAGCACTGCTGGTCGCGCCTGCGCTGGCGTACCTGCCGGCCTGGGCGAGCGTGACGCTCCCGACGTTGGGCAACGACGTCGGCGGCCCCGTGCACATCAGCTCCGACCTCGACCTCCGCTCCGACCTCGGCTCCCGTTCGGGTCAGGTCATCCTCACGTACACCACGACCTCACCCGACATCGGACCCCTCCGCGTCTTCACGATGACGACCTTCAACGGCCGCTCGTGGAGCGACCCGGAAGCCCCGGCGACCGACCTCGTCCCGGTCGTCTCGGGCGGTCCGCTCGTACCCGTCGGTGCGGACCCACCCGCGGCGGCCGGCGTCGGCGTCCAGGTCACGATCGGACGACTGCAGGACGTCCACCTGCCGATCACGATCGCTCCGCGCGAGGTGACGATCGCCGGGTCGTGGTCCTACGACGCCGCTCGCGACGAGGTGCTCGGTCGGCAGCCCACCACGGCAGGCATGTCCTACTCGATGTCCGCTAGCATCCCGACCTGGACCGCGGCCCAGCTCGCCGCCGCGGGACGGATCGCCGACGTGCCCGTCGAGTCGCTCACCGTCCCGCAGACGAGCAAGACGTCCGCCGTCCGCCTGATCGCACAGAAGGTCACGGCCGGAGCGACCACGCCGTACGAGCAGGCCGTCGCGCTGCAGAACTACTTCCGCGACTCCCGCAACTTCACCTACGACACGACCGTCGCGCCGGTCGTCTCGGACGACGCCGTCTGGGACTTCCTCCAGGGGAAGCGAGGGTACTGCGTCCACTTCGCCACCGCGATGACGGTGATGGCACGCATGCTCGGGATCCCCGCGCGCATCGCGGTCGGCTTCCTCCCGGGCCAGGCGAACGGCACCACCTACACCGTCACCGGCAAGCAGACGCACGCGTGGCCGGAGCTGTACTTCGCGGGGGCCGGATGGGTCCGGTTCGAACCGACACCGGCCGTCCAGACGGGGCTCGCCCCCGCGTGGACGTCTCCCGCGACCGCCCCGGGGTCGACACCCTCGCCGTCGGCCACGAGCGAGAGCTCGCACCCGCAGAGCTCGTCGATCCCGACGGTCGCACCGACGGCCGGCTCCGCGGGCACGGCGGGATCGACCACCTCGTGGCCGCTGGGCTGGCCCTGGAGCGGCGGGGCGGTGGCGATCGCCGTTCTCGGCACCGCGCTGGGCCTCCTGGGTCTCCGCCGGCGCCGTCGAGCAGCGAACCTCGACCCCGAAGCCGCCTGGGCGACCCTACGGAAGCAGATCACGACCTGGGGTGTGGAGTGGAGCGATGCGAGCACGCCTCGCGCCGTGGTAGCCGCCGTGACCCGACGTGTCCGTGACGCAGGGGCGGAGCTCACCCAGGCGGAACACGCCGCCCTGCACACGCTCGCCACGGCGGTCGAGGACCGTCGCTACGCGCCGGAACCTTCCGAGCCCACGTCCAGCGACCTCCGACGCCAGGTCACCGTGGTCTCCTCCGCGGTTGCGCGTGCGGTCAGCGATCGCCCTGCTCGCGACGGCGGTCCCAACGCCCTTCCAGCCGCCCCATGAAGGTGCGGTTCCGCGCCGTCGACCCCCGGGTCGGCTTCACACCGCGGACCTTGCCGTTCTCGACCACTCCGCGAGGACCGGAACGACGGGGGCCGGCGAAGGCGAATGTCACCGCAGCGAACATCACGACGAAGCCCAGCACACCGAGCCACCAGGCGGGTCGCGAGACGCCGACCACCAGAAGAAGCATCCCGAGCGCGGCGCCGACGCCCGCGAGCAGGTAGCGGCTCACGCCTCGGTTCCGCCGAGTCGTCAACGTGTTGGCGAGCCGAGGGTCATCAGATGAGAGCTGCCGCTCCATCTGCTCCAGTACACGCTGCTCGTACTCGGAGAGAGGCATTCCTACCCCCGTCACTCCCACACTGGGACTCGTCACGATCAGGATAGATCGAGCACGGGACTGATGGTAGTCGGAAGTTCTGAGCGTCCTGCCGTCGCGACAGAACCCGGAGCGATCGCACCTCGACCGAATCGGCTCCGCACGAGGTCCACCACCTGGTCCGCGCCGCGACGGGCATCGCGCCGGTCGTCCTCGACCTGGGCGAAGGCCTCCTCCAACGTCGGCCGACTCATCCGCTCCGACGCCGGAGCGAGTCCCTCGACCCGCACGCCGACGAGCCTGATCGGCAGACCACGGAGATCCACGGCCGCCAGAAGGCCCCGCGCGGTGAGATACAGCTCGCGGCTCACGTCGCTCGGCGCCGAGAGCGTGCGCGACCGGGTCAGCGTCCGGAAATCGCTCGTGCGCACCTTGACCGACACGGTCCGCGCGACAAGGGCCAGCTCACGGAGCCGGCTGGCGCACCGGTCGGTGAGCTCGAGCGCCACGGTCTGCACCCTGCCCAGGTCGTGCTCGTCGCGCGCGAACGTCGACTCCGCACCGATGCTCTTCTCCGTCCGCGCCGTCAGCGCCGGTCGCACCGGTCGCGGGTCACGGCCCCACGCGAGATCGTGCAGGTGGGCCCCTGCCACGCGCCCGACGGCGCGCTGAACGGTGGCGACGTCGCTGTCCGCGACATCGGCCACCGTCGACAGGCCCCATCGGGCGAGCGCCGCCTCGGTGCGTTCCCCCACGCCCCACAGGGCACCGACCGGCAGCTCACGTAGGTAGGCGACCGTCGCGTCGCGAGGGACGAGCATCACACCGTCGGGCTTCGCGTGGCCGGAGGCGATCTTGGCGACGAACTTCGTGCCGGCGATCCCGACCGAGCAGCTGATCCCGTGCCGACGCCGCACGTCGGTCCGGATCCTCTCCGCGATCACGGTCGGGCTGCCGAGGCGCCGGCGCGCACCCGAGACGTCGAGGAAGGCTTCGTCCACGCTGACCTGCTCCACGAGCGCAGTGACGTCGCCGAGAATCTCCATGACCGAGCGGGAGACCTCGCGGTAGGCGGACATGTCCGGCGGGACCACCACCGCCTGGGGGCACATCCGGCGGGCCACCGACATCGGCATGGCCGAATGGATACCCCAGGCGCGCGCCTCGTAGGTCGCCGCGAGGACGACCGCACGCTCGGAGCCACCGACGATCACCGGCAGACCGCGCAGCTGTGGTCGACGGGCGAGCTCCACCGACGCGAAGAATGCGTCCATGTCGACGTGAAGGATCGAGCACCCGTCCTCATCCGTACCCCAGCAACGCCGGGACGACGACGGCCGCGGACCCCGGCTCACGGACGCACCCGGCCGCGACGGACGACCGACCCCGCGAGGTCACCCGTCACGATGCCCTCAACGCGAGAACCGTCCCCGAGGTCGCAGCACCGTCCGAGAGGAGCCCACGGACCTCGTCCACGAAGTCCTCCGCGTCGCACAGCAAGGACTCGGCCGTCTCGGGAGTCACCGCGTCGAAGCGACCTGCCTCGATCGCCGTCCGCGTCCCCGCACCTGCCGCGAACCGCACTGCCCACTCGCTCAGCTCCGGTGTCACGGTGCTGAGCATGTCCCAGACGTTGCGCGGAGCCCGTCGCCCCGACGGCCGACCGTGGAACGCCACCACGGCTGCCGCCGCGCGCAACGCCGCCAGATGGGCGTGCACGAACCGCTCCCAGCTCTCAGGAGCGAACTGCGCGGCGACGAGCTCGGCGTCGGACCGCGCCAGGAGGACGACGGACGCCGCCGGCACGGCTGCCTCATCGCCGACCACGGCGTGCGGTCGCTGCCGCACGCTCCCTCGATCGCTCATTGCTCCTCCTTCGCCTGACCCTCGCTCCAGTGTCGAACACCTGTTCGAAGGAGTCAAGAGGACGGCGGTCGGTCTCGAGGTGTCTACCGTGGTGCTGTGGCACACCGCTCGGTCCCCGCGTCCCGACGCCACGGACCACTCTCGACCCGACCACCCACATCCGAGCCCACGCTCCCGCTCGGGCCGGTGCGGATCAGCACCGGCACCGCCGAGGTCCGCCGCGACCGGGACGACCCGCGGTCGGTCACGGTGCTCGTCAACGGCGTGCCGAGCTCGTCGCTCCATCTGGACGATCCGGAGCGCCTCGACTTCGAGTACATGCAGCAGATGGCCGTCTTCGTCGCCCATGCCGCGCCGGCATCGTCCGCTCTCGCGGTGGTCCACCTGGGGGCGGCCGGATGCGCCTTCGCGCGGCATGTCCACGCAACGAGACCGGGGTCCCGCCAGACGGCCGTCGAGCTCGACCCGACCCTCGCCGAGCTGGCGCGCACGTGGTTCTCGCTCCCCCGCTCGCCGTCGCTCCGGATCCGCGCCGGGGACGCACGAGACGTGCTCAGCAGGCTGCCGGACGCCAGCGCGGACGTCGTCGTCCGCGACGTCTTCGCCGGGGACGAGACCCCGAGCCACGTCGTCACGCGACAGTTCCTGCTCGACGTCACGCGCGTGCTCCGGCCGGGCGGCCTCTACCTGGCGAACTGCGCGGACCGACCGCCGCTCGCGCGAGCACGCTCCGAGGTCGCCACAGCGCTTGCGGTCATGGCGGACGTCGCTCTCGTCGCGGAGCCAGGCCAGCTCCGTGGACGTCGGTACGGGAACCTCGTCATCGCGGGGACCGCACGAGGTGGGCCGGCCGGTGCAGGATCGGTCCTGGGCCGGGCCGACGTCGCACGAGACCTCAGGTCGCTCCCGGCGCCCGCACGGGTGCTGCACGGCGACGAGCTCACCGCGTTCGCAGCCGGGGCGCGGGTCCTCGACGACCCCGCGCCTCCCGCCGAGGCGTCGTGACCCGCGCCGCGGCGCTCCCGCGACGCGATGAGCACCTCGCAGACGCACTGCACAGGCGCACTGCACAGGCGCACCGCACAGACGCACCGCACAGACGCACCGAGGCCGTGCCACCTCGCGGGTGACACGGCCTCGGTGCGTGCTCGAGGACCAGCGCTCCTGGTCAGAGCGGGCGGACCTGCTCCGCCTGGGGACCCTTCGGGCCCTGGGTGATCTCGAACTCCACGCGCTGCCCCTCGTCGAGAGAGCGGTAGCCCTGCGTGTCGATGGCCGAGTAGTGGACGAAGACGTCGGCGCCGCCGTCGTCCTGGGCGATGAACCCGTAGCCCTTCTCAGCGTTGAACCACTTGACAGCACCCTGTGCCATGTTCCAGTCCTTCTGTCCATCCGGTGGCGACGCCAGGCACAGCACCGTGGCGTCGTGCCGCAATGCCTTGTCCCACGTCCTGCACCGGGTGGACCAGCCCGTACGGGCTGGCGGTGCCACTGCCTGTCGTGGCGCCGGTCGAGCGTCAGTTCGTCACTGCAACACGCTCGATCTTGGCATGTACCGGGGTTCGAGCGCCATCGTTTCTCGCAACTGCACTCGTCCGGGCAGGTCCGTCGCCCGACGGCGCAGTCAGCTCATCGCGGGGTGTCGTCCCCGCCCTGCTGTGCGAGGAACCGCTCGAACTCCGCGCCGATCTCGTCGGCGGTCGGGATCTGCGACGCGTCCGACAACAGGTTCGACCGCACCCGACCCTCGGTGAACGCGTCGTACTGCTGCTCGAGCGCACGCACCACCGCGCCGACCTCGGTGGACGCCTCGATCTGGCGCTCGATCTCCGCGAGCGCCTCGCGTGCCGGCTTCTCGAGGGCGTGCACGTTCAGCTCGAGACCTGTCGCGCGCTCGACAGCCTGGAGCGCGGTGATGCTGGCCTGCGGGTACGAGGACTGCGCCAGGTAGTGCGGGACGTGCACCGCGAAACCCATCGCGTCGTGGCCCGACTGGCCGAGCCGCAGCTCGACGAGCGAGGCGACGCTCGCGGGCACCTGCACCGTCCCGAGCCAGGAGACGTGGTCCGCCACGAGCTCGGCGCGCGTGGCGTGGGCCGTGAAGGACAACGGTCGGGTGTGCGGGATACCCATCGGTATCCCGTTGATCCCGATCGTCAGGGGAACGTCGAACCGCTCCACGAGCTGCCGGACAGCCGCGGCGTAGCGCTCCCACTGGACGTCGGGCTCGACACCGTGGAGCAGCAGGAACGGACGGCCTGTCGCGTCGGGCACGACGTCCAGCACCAGCTCGGGCTCGTCGTACGAGCTCCAGGTCGTGGAGTCGAAGACCATCATCGGGCGACGCGAGCGGTAGTCGACCAGCTGGTCGACGTCGAACGTCGCCAGGCGTCGGGCGCCGAAGGACTCCTGCAGGTGGTCGGTCGCCACCTGCCCGGCGCCACCGGCGTCGACGAAGCCATTGACGACGTGCAGCAGCACCGGGCCCACGCCGGCGACCTCCTCGGAGGTCTGCCGCAGGTCGGCGGCGACGTCCTCGTCGATCTCGTAGATCTCGTTCGGGTCACGCATGGTTCACCCTCCGGTGCAACGGGCGGCACAAGCCGACGGACCTCGCCGCTCGCGGGTTGGGTCCCGCGAGTCGTGTAACGCCCGCGACGTCCCCTGACATTCCGCCTCAGCAGACCTGGTGGGTACTTCGGCGGCGTGCGCTGTCGGATAATGGACAACCCCCCGCCGGGCGTCGGGGGCCATGCGCGACATCCACGAGCGGGAGCAATCGGTTGACAGGCAGGGACGCGGATGTGCAGGGGCGGCTCCAGCAGGAGCTCGAGGCAGAGCAGGCGGTCGTCGACGTGCTCTACGCGCGGCTCGACGCGCTACGCGTGCAGACACGCGAGCGGCTGCGCGCGGTGCGGAAGACAGGGCCGTCGGGATCTCCGCAGAACCGGAGCGAGCGCGACGCGTTCGCGACGCTCTACGAGGACCGCCTCTCGCAGCTCGAGGCCGTCGAGGACCGGCTGGCGTTCGGCCGGCTCGACCTGGTCGACGACTCCGCGCACTACATCGGCCGCATCGGTCTGAACGACGAGGACCACACCTCGTTGCTCACCGACTGGCGCGCGCCCGCGGCCCAAGCCTTCTACCGCGCCACCGCGGCGCACCCGGACGGTGTCAGGCGCCGACGGCACCTGGTCTCGCGCGGAAGGGTCGTGACCGGGGTCGAGGACGAGGTCCTGGACCTCTCCCTGCTGATCGAGGGCACGTCCGGACAGAGCCCCCGTGCGGGAGCGGTGCTCGCCGGCCTCACCGGCGAGGGCGCCCTGCTCGCCGCGCTCGCGGCCGGGAGAACGGGTCACATGGGTGACATCGTCGCCACGATCCAGGCCGAGCAGGATGCGATCATCCGGTCCGAGCTCGCCGGGGCGCTCGTCGTCCAGGGAGGCCCGGGCACAGGGAAGACCGCGGTCGCCCTGCACCGCGCCGCCTACCTGCTCTACGCGCACCGCCGCCTTCTCGAACGCTCCGGTGTCCTGCTGATCGGCCCGAGCCGTACGTTCCTGCACTACATCGACCAGGTGCTGCCGTCCCTCGGGGAGACCGGAGTCGTCACGACGACGATCGCCGACCTCTTCCCCGGTGTGTCGGCCCGCGGCGACGAGAACCCGGCGACGACCGCGGTCAAGGGGCGCCTCACGATGGCACGCGTGATCGAGCGCGCCGTGCGGCAGCGTCAGCGCGTACCGCAGACCGAGACGGAGGTCCGGGTCGACGGGCGGACCATCGTGATCACGCCTGCGGACGTCCAGTCCGCGATGAGTCGAGCGCGCCGGCACCCTCGTCCGCACAACCTCGCGCGGGTGACGTTCGTGCGCGAGATGCTGCACCGGCTCGCGGAGCAGTACGTCGCGCAGCTCGGTTACCCGATCGCGCCCGAGGAGCGTGGAGAGATCATCGAGGAGCTCCGGACGACCCGAGAGATCAGGATCGCCCTCAACCTCGCCTGGATGCCCTTGACCCCGGAAAAGCTCATCGACGACCTGCTCAGCCGGCCGCACCGTCTCGAGTCCGCGGCACCCGACCTCAGCGCCGACGAACGTGCACTCGTGCTCCGCGCCCCCGGAACGCCGTGGACGGAGTCGGACGTCCCGCTCCTCGACGAGGCGGCGGAGCTGCTCGGCGAGGACGACCAGGCGTCGCGGGCGCTCGCTCACGCGGACGCCGAGCGACGAGCCGGCGAGCTCGAGTACGCACGTCAGGTCCTCGAGTCGACGGGCAGCAACGGGATCGTCTCGGCCGAGATCCTGGCGGACCGCTTCACGAGCACCGGACCCGCTCTGACGACGGCCGAGCGCGCCGCGGCCGATCGATCGTGGACCTACGGCCACGTCGTCGTCGACGAGGCGCAAGAGCTGTCCGCCATGGCGTGGCGCATGCTGCTGCGCCGGGTGCCCACCCGCTCGATGACCGTCGTCGGCGACGTCGCTCAGACGTCGTCCTCGGCGGGCGCGCGGTCGTGGCGGTCGAGCCTGGACCCGGTGCTCCGCCAGTCCTGGCGGCTGGCCGAGCTCACGGTCAACTACCGGACACCCGCCGCGATCGCCGACGCGGCACAACGCATGGCGATCGCCGCGCACCTGCCCGTGAGCACCGTGACGTCGGCGCGCGCCACGCCCGACTCGCTCGTGGTCGACCTGGTCGAGCCGGGCGCCGCTCCCGCAGCCGCACTCACGGCCGCCGTGATCCGCCACGTGCGCACGGCGCTCGACGCCGTGGCGGACGACACCGGCGCCGGCCGGGTCGCGGTGATCGGCACCGCGACCGACCTCGAGGGGATCCGGTCGGTGGTCGAGTCCGACGATCTGCTCGGCCCGCGCGCGCGTACCCCGCAGAGCGGCCGCGGCGTGGATCTGGACGCGCCCCTCACCCTGCTGACCCCGCGTCAGAGCAAGGGCCTCG
>DATKTF010000389.1:0-5152 GCA_035531255.1 Cellulomonadaceae bacterium | reverse complement strand
CGTCGTCCCCGACCTGCCCGCGCCGGTCCCCACCGACGTCACGGGTACGGCGCGGCCCGAACCGGATCCGACCGCGACCGGGAACCTCTCACCCGACGGCTTCGACCAGGCGCAGCGGATGACCGTGCGCATCCGGAACATCGGCTGCTCCTCGTTGTCGACCGGCTCCGGCTTCGCGATCGATGCCACCACCCTGATCACCAACCGGCACGTCGTCGCCGACTCGGCCCACCTGCAGCTCAGCACCTACGACGGTCGTGACGTCGCGGTCACTGCTGCGAGCACCGCCTCTCTCGCCGACCTCGCCGTGGTCCGGACAGCGGAGCGCCTGCCGGCCGCACCCGAGCTCGCCGACCACGACCCGACGGTGGGCGACCGGGTGACCGTCGTCGGCTACCCGCTCGGTGGACGTCTGACGGTGACGAGCGGACGGGTGACCGCCCGCACCACCGACCCCCTGCACCAGAGCCTCGGCGAGGTGCTGGTCACCGACGCACCGGTCGAACCCGGCAGCTCCGGCTCCGCGGCGCTCGACGCGCGGGGGCGGGTGATCGGCGTCGTGTACGCGAAGGACTCCGCGGGTGAGAGCTACCTGGTGCCGGTGAGCACGGTGCGGACGATGCTGGCCGACACGAGCGCGTTCACCCCGGTCCCGTCCTGCTCCTGACCGGGCGGAGCTTCCGGTGGGACGGCGACCGCGTGGCACAGTGGGTCCGACCGGGGAGCACGTCCCCGGTGAACCCCTGTGGGAGGGCGTCATGGCGAAGCACCCGGAGCTCGACCTCGCCGCCGTGATCGGCTCGGCGAGCGATGCGTTGCACGTCCGACGCGCGTTCGGCGAGGCGTACGAGCGGGACGGTCACACGGTGATCCCGGTCGCCAGGATCCTCGGCGGGTCGGGCAGCGGGAGCGGCGGCGGCGGCTCGAGCGTGGACGACGCAGCACCCGGCACCGAGAACGGTGGCTACGGGATCGGCGGCGGGTTCGGGGTGCAGGTCAGACCGATCGGCGTCTACGTGATCGACGCCACGGGGGTCCACTGGAGACCGGCGGTGGACGTGAACCGGATCGTGCTCGGTGGACAGGTGACCGGGGCCCTCCTCGGCGTGGCATCGCTGATGCTCCTGACCGTCCGGAGCCTGCGCCGTCGCCGACCACGCCAGCACTGAGCGACGTCCGGCAGCCGTCCCGACCGTCAGGCGGAGCGCAGCCGCAGCTCGAGCGAGTCGACCCGCTGGGAGATGAGCTCCTGGGCGGCGATGGCGGCACCGACGCGCTCGAGGACGAGGTCGAGCTCGACCTGCCGCAGCCCGGCGCGGAGCGTCAGGACGACGGCCACCTCCGCGCGCCCCCCCGCGGTCACCTGGACCTCCACGACCTCGCCGATCGTGGCGAGCGCCCCTGCGACGGCCTCGGCGACAGACGGATCGACGCCGTCGGCGACGACGGCCGGGACCCACTCCCGCTGCTGCGCGAGCGCCCACACCGCCGGTCGTGGGATCAGGACCTGCACCGGTCCCGCGGGGTCGAGCACCATCACCTCCCAGCCCTCCTCGACCGCGGACAGCGCCGCTCGAGGCGCCTCAGCGGGGACAGGGCGGGCGTCGGCTCGCCAGGCCGACATCGTCGCGACGCTCGAGAACACCGGGAGGGCGGTGCGCCCGTCCGGCGTCCGGATCGCGACGATCCCGGCGGACCCTCGCGAGTCCTCGGCCTGCGAGAGGTCCCCGTCCATGACGTGCGCCGACTCCTCCTTGTGCGCGACGACCGGGACAAGCAGCCGCGCACCGGCAAGAGCACGCACGACGTCGACCAGCCGTCCCGTTCCGCCGGCGACGCCTGCCAGGGCAGCGGTCAGCGTCGGGTCGGCCCGGCCGTCGTCGCCGGCGAAGGCCGAGGTCGGGGGAAGCTCACGTCCGTTCATCGACGCCCGGCGACGTCCAACGCCTGGGGAAGCGTGAACGCTCCGGCGTAGAGCGCCTTGCCGACGATCGCACCCTCGACGCCGACGGAGACGAGGGATCGGAGGACGGCGAGGTCGTCCAGGCTCGAGATGCCGCCGGAGGCGACCACCGGGGCGTCCGTCCGATCGCACACGGCCCGCAGGAGCTCGACGTTGGGGCCCCGCAGCGTCCCGTCCTTGGTCACGTCCGTGACGACGTACCGCGCACAACCGGCGTCCTCGAGCCGCGCCAGCACCTCCCAGAGGTCACCGCCCTCCTGGGTCCACCCACGTGCCGCGAGCGTGGTCCCTCGCACGTCGAGACCCACCGCCACGGCGTCGCCGTGGCTCGCGATGACCTTGGCGGTCCAGGTCGGGTCCTCGAGCGCCGCGGTCCCCAGGTTGACGCGGCGCGCCCCGGTGGCCAGCGCCCGTTCGAGGGAGGCGTCGTCGCGCACGCCCCCGGACAGCTCGACCTTGACCCCCAGACGGCCGAGCTCCTGGGCGACCTCCGCGAGCAGCGGCGCGTTGGAGCCGCGACCGAAGGCCGCGTCGAGGTCCACCAGGTGGATCCACTCGGCCCCGCCCCGCTGCCAGTCGAGCGCCGCCGAGAGCGGGTCGCCGTACGAGGTCTCCGAGCCTGCCTCACCTTGCACGAGCCGGACGGCTCGGCCGTCGGCGACGTCGACAGCAGGCAGCAGCTCCAGGCGATCGGTCATCGGGGTCCTCTCGGGGTTCGCGCCCGCGAGCGGGCTCTCGGACGCGACCAGGTGCAACGGTGCGCCCGCGCGGATGTCAGCGCAGCGACTCGACCCAGTTCGTCAGCAGCTGCGCACCGGCGTCGCCGGACTTCTCGGGGTGGAACTGGGTCGCGCACAGAGGTCCGTTCTCGACGGCCGCGACGAACCGGTCGCCGTGCTCGGCCCACGTGACCAGCGGAGGGGAGAACCTCGCGTCTCCGAGCGGCGCGAAGGACCGCGCAGCGTACGAGTGCACGAAGTAGAAGCGTTCGCCCTCGACCCCGGCGAACAGGCGGGAGCCGACAGCGGGCTCGACGGTCGCCCAGCCCATGTGGGGCACGACGTCGGCCTCGAGCCTGTCGACGAGCCCGGGCCACTCACCCAGACCGTCGGTACGGGTCCCGTGCTCGTCACCGGCCTCGAACATGACCTGCATCCCGACGCAGATCCCCAGGACGGGTCGACCACCCGCGAGTCGACGCCCGATGATCTCGCCGCCTCGCACCGCCTGCAGCCCGGTCATCACGGCCGCGAACGCACCGACACCAGGGACCACGAGCCCGTCGGCCTCCGCGGCGGCCCGCGCATCTGCCGTGAGCTCGACCCGGGCGCCGACCCGCTCGAGCGCGCGGACGGCTGAGCGGACGTTGCCGAACCCGTAGTCCAGCACGACGACGGTCGGCAGGGTGCTCACGGACCCCAGGTTACCGGTCGGTCCTCACCGCGACGTCCGTGTCTCGGCAGGCAGCTCGGCCCGCAGCGACGGGCAGGTCCCGGCAGCGCGGGTCGGCCAGCGGGTTGCCTCGTCACTCCGTGGCGCGGCGGGCCGACCGTGCCTGCGCCGCGAGCATGCGCATGGCCTTCCACCGCGACACGCCCACGCTCGTGACGGTTCCGGAGAGGTCCGCCACGTCGGCCGTCCCGAGCACGAGGTCCTCGAGGATCGCCGGCGCGTCCGACAGCACCAGACCCGCGGGCAGGTCCTCCCCCGCCTCACCGTTCATCCACCGCTGGGCCGTGACCTGTCCACCTCGCCGCAGGAGCAGGATCACGGGCACACCCTTGACCGTGGCCGAGAGGCTCGACGCCACGGTCGCCGGCCCGGAGCCGTCACGGTCCCGGCAGACGGCGATCGCCCCGACCGGGGAGTCGACCGCATCGATCGCGAGGCCGTGAAGCGCCCCCGCGGCGGCGAGCGCCTGGGCCGACGCGACCTGCGTCAGCACGAGGGCGAGCGTGACCTCCTCCTCGAGTGACGAGAGGTCGTCGGGGATCGTGAGGTCGTGCGGCAGGTCACCCTCGGGGCGGGTTCCTCCGTCGGGTTCGACGTAGCTCACAGCGAGCCCTTCGTGCTCGGGATACCGGTGACGCGGGGGTCGGGCTGCACCGCGGACCGCAGGGCGCGGGCGAACGCCTTGAACTGGGCCTCCACGATGTGGTGCGGGTCGCGCCCCGCGAGCACCCGCACGTGGAGGCAGATGCCGGCGTGGTGGGCGATCGACTCGAAGACGTGGCGGGTCAGCGAACCGGTGAAGTGCCCGCCGATCAGGTGGTACTCCTGCCCGGCCGGCTCCCCGGTGTGGACGAGGTACGGACGCCCCGAGACGTCGACGACCACCTGGGCGAGCGCCTCGTCCAGCGGGACCACGGCGTCACCGAACCGCGAGATGCCCGACTTGTCGCCGAGAGCCTGCCGGAGCGCCTCGCCGAGGGCGATCGCGACGTCCTCCACGGTGTGGTGCGCGTCGATGTGCGTGTCACCCGTGGCACGGACCGTGAGGTCGATCAGGGAGTGCTTGCCCAGTGCGGTGAGCATGTGGTCGTAGAACGGCACCGTCGTCGCGATGTCGGTGCGCCCGGTGCCGTCCAGGTCGAGCTCGACGAGCACGCTCGACTCGGACGTCGTTCGCTCGACCCGTCCGATGCGCCTGGTCCCTGCCGTCGCTGCGCTCACAGTCCTGCCACCTCCACCAGGGCGTCGCGGAACGACGCCATCTCCGCCGGGGTGCCGATCGACACCCGCAGCCAGCCCTCGGGCCCGACCTCACGGATGAGGACGCCGCGCTCCAGCAGACCCTGCCAGATCGCGTGCCGGTCGTCGAACAGGCCGAACAGCACGAAGTTCGCGTCCGAGTCCGCCACGGTGAGGCCGCGCTCGCGCAACCACGTGACGCACGCGTCCCGGCCGTCCCGGAGGGAACCGACCTGTGCCATCAGCTCGTCGGCGAACGACAGCGCCGCCCGGGCGACGGCCTGGGTGACACCGGAGAGGTGGTACGGCAGACGCACGACCCGGAGCGCGTCGATCAGCGCGGGCGCTGCCGCGAGGTACCCGACACGCGCGCCCGCGAGCCCGAACGCCTTGGACATCGTGCGGCTGACCGCAAGGTTTGGGTGCCCGGCGAGCAGCTCGAGCGCCGACGGCGTCCCCGCGCGCCGGAACTCCCCGTAGGCCTCGTCGACGACGACC
>DATKTF010000388.1:0-2540 GCA_035531255.1 Cellulomonadaceae bacterium | reverse complement strand
CCCGCCACCACGTGGGCGTTGGTCACGACGACGCCCGGTGACACCACGAAGCCCGACCCCTCGACCAGACCACCGCACCCGATGCCGACGACCTTGACGACCGACCGTTCGGCGGCCTGGATGACGGCCGCGTCGACGGGTGGGCCGGGGGAGACCGGCGCAGGCTGGGGCTCCCGCGAGAGGAAGACGTTCGGGAACCCGTTCGGACGGATCAACGCGCGCAGGCGCGAGACGATGTCGGGCGGCGCGGGGAGCGCGGAGTTCAGCGCCTGGATGATCGGCGACGCCTGGACCTGCGCACCGAGCCCGTACGTCGCGACGCCCGTCAGCCCGGAGGCGAGCAGCCAGACGAGAACGAGCACCATGGCCGCCTGGAGGGCAGCGCCCAGGGTCCGGGTGATGCGGCCCAGGTGCAGCCGGTCGCTCGCCCGGTCCAGCCGGCGCGCCACCGCGCCACCCAGCGCCGCGCCCAGCGATGCGAGCACGACGGTCCCGACGACGGCGATCGCGAGCTTCCCGATCGGCTGGTTGACCTGCTGCATCGCGTACGGCACGAGTCTGACACCGAGCAAGAACCCGCCGACGAGCCCGGCCGTGGGAAGGACGACCTGTCCGAGACCGAGGCGGTACCCGTGCACGGCGCCGAGCAGCAGCGCGATGACGATGAGCACGGTGACGAGGTTCATGTCCTCTTCCATCGGGTCGTGGACCGCGCCGTGCACGCCGAGCGCCCGGCACCGCCGGACGTCCGGGCTCGGTACGGGGTCGGGCACACACAGCCGAGATCGAGCGAGGGCCGTCGTGGTGAGCAGGTGCCCGGACCCCGCCCGCCACGATACCGAGTCCACCTGGGGCGCGACCCGATGAGAGGTCGTCCGCCACGGGAGCCCAGTCGCGACGGCAGATCCTCAGGGCGCCCGGAAGGCCCCCGAAGCCTCGGTGTTACGCTCGAACCATCACGACGACCCCGGCAACGGTCCGGGGATCCCCGGTGATGGCGCGACGGATCGCGACCCCGCCGAAGAGCGTGCAACGGTTGCCCGGTCACTCGGTCCGGGCGTAGGCGCGACAGCTACTCCGCCCACGGCGACGACGTCGTGGGTCGTCTGCTCGATGACCGATCGACACGCGTGAACCACCAGCAGGCCTGACGGGCCGCCTGTCATTCTTCGGGTCCGGTTGATGAAGGATCCATCATGACGCTCACTTCTGGCCTCTCCCGCGACGTACGCATCCGAGTCGGGATCTCGGCCCTGACGGCGGTCGGCCTGCTCGTGGCGCTCCCGGGCGTCGCGCACGCATCCGTGGCCCCGGTCCCCCTCGGCACGGCGGACCCGTTCGTCGTGCTCGCGGGATCAGAGATCACGAACTCCGGCGCGACGACGCTCAACGGTGACGTGGGACTGTCGCCGAGCGGCCCGTCGTTCGTCACGGGGTTCACTCCGGGGGTGACCCTGAACGGCACGCTGCACGCTGCCGACGCGGTCGCGCTGGACGCTCAGGCCGCCCTCGGGACGGCGTACACGAATGCCGCCGGTCAGTCGCCTGCGACTGCGATCCCGACGGAACTCGGCGGCACGGCACTTCGGCCCGGCATCTACAGCTCCGGCACCTACGGACTGACCGGCACGCTCACTCTCGACGGCGGCGGCGACCCGAACGCGGTGTTCGTCTTCACGGCGGCGTCCACGTTGATCACCGCCTCGGGGAGCTCGGTCGCGCTGATCAACGACGCCCAGGCATGTCACGTCTTCTGGCAGGTCACGAGCTCGGCGACGCTCGGGAGCGGCTCCCACTTCGCAGGGACCATCCTGGCGTTGACCAGCATCTCCCTCAACACGGGCGCGACCGTCGACGGCAGGGTGCTGGCGCGCAACGGCGCCGTCACGCTGCAGGGGAACACGATCACGCGGCCCGTGTGTGCGGCACCGACCACACCGGCGGCACCGAGCCAGGTCACCGCAGTCCCGGTCGGCGCGGTCTCGACGGGTGACGGCAGCACGAGCGGCGGCTCGAGCCCCGTCGGGCTCGCGTCGATCGGAGTGCTCGCGGTTGCCGGGATCGGTGGGGCGGCATGGTTCGCCACGCGCCGACGGTCGGACGGCTGAGCGCGCGTCGTCGGCCCGGTCCCTCGTCCGCGCGCCCGGGTCGGCGGACGTGTCCCCGCGCCGTGCTGCTCGTGCTTCTCGTGGGTCTGGGTGCGGGCGCGTGTGCGGCTCCGCCTGACGCCGGGCGGACGGCGCCGATCGTCGTGTCGACCGCGAGCGCGTCGAGCTCGGCGTCGACCGTCGCGCCGTCGCCCCGCGCGTCGGCGACCTCCGCCGCCGCGCACCTGAGCAGGTCCGCGCCGGTCCGCCTGCAGATCCCGGCTATCGGGGTGGACTCGTCTCTCATGGCGCTCGGGCTGAATAGCGACGGGACGATGCAGGTGCCGCCGAGCGGCTTCCCGGCGGGCTGGTACACCGGCGCGCCGACACCTGGTGAGATCGGTCCGGCGATCATCGCGGGCCACGTCGACTGGAACGGTCCGGCGGTCTTCT
>DATKTF010000387.1:0-14085 GCA_035531255.1 Cellulomonadaceae bacterium | reverse complement strand
GCATCCGACGAATCCGACCAGGTGGCCGCTAGGGTCTGACACGCAGACCTGAGCCCTCCCGCGGCCCAGGGGGTCAGGGGGAACTGACGTGGCGCGGTGGGACGACGAGGGCGCGAGCGTGCGGCGCCACTCCGAGAATGTGACCGGCGGTGCCGTGATCGCAGGGCTGTTCGCGACCGGTGTCGCGGCGAGCGCGACCGGGAGCACCACGGTGCGTCTGCTGCACGGCGCGTTCCTGGCGCTCGGGGGCGGTGCCGTGCCGATCTCGCTCCTGCGGCTCGCCGGGCGGAGGCGGAGGACCGTCTCGTCACGGCGGACCCAGGATCTCGCCCGGCAGGGTTCGGCGACTCGTGTCGGCGCGGCGGCAGGTGTCGCCCGCGCCCCGAGGGCGTGACTGCGCGAGAATCGCTGCATGACCATCGTCGGCGCGGTGTTCCTGCCCCAGCTCGCTCCCGAGCGCCTGCGATCGATCGCGAGCGTCGCGGACGAGTCGGGTCTCGCGGAGCTCTGGTTCTGGGAGGACTGCTTCCGGGAGAGCGGGATCGCGACCGCTTCCGCCGCGCTGGCCTGGACGGAACGTGTGACCGTCGGGATCGGCCTCCTCCCCGTGCCGCTGCGCAACGTCGCGCTCACGGCGATGGAGACGGCAACGCTGCACCGACTGTTCCCGGGACGCGTCACCGTCGGGTTCGGTCACGGCGTCCAGGACTGGATGGGTCAGGTGGGTGCACGCGTCGAGTCACCGATCACGCTGCTCGGTGAGTACGTGACCGCGCTGACGGGACTGTTCCGCGGCGAGACCGTGACGACAGCCGGCCGCTACGTGAGCCTGGAGGCCGTGCGGCTCGACTGGCCGCCGCTCACGGTGCCGCCGATCCTCGTGGGCGCCGGCAAGCCGCGCTCCCTGAGGCTCTCCGGTCGGCTGGCCGACGGCACCCTCCTCACCGGTGGGACCAGCCCGGACGGGGTGCGGAAGGCGCGTGCGCTCATCGAGGAGGGGCGGCGCGCCGTCGGGCGGACCGACCCGCACCGGGTCGTCGTCAACGTGATGGCCGCGACGGGCCCCGGTGCCGAGCAGCGTCTGCGGACGGAGCAGCAGGCGTGGGGCTTCGATCTGTCCGACGAGGTCGGGGTCGCCGGTGACGCGGAGACCGTCGCGGCGGCGGTCCGCCGGTGGGCGGACGCAGGCGCCGACACCGTGGTCTTGCAGCCGACCTCCGACGAGCCCGACCACGAAGGGTTCATGCGATTCGTCGCCACCGAGGTGCAGCCGCTCGTGGTCTGAGGTGCCGGCCCGTCGCACACCTCGACCAGGTGCACGCCTTGACCTGGAGCGCGCTCGAAGAGTCAGAGTGGCACGGTGGTGCGTCGGTCGACGCCCCTCACCCGGAAGAAGGAGCTCGCGATGCGCGTCGGGATTCACCTGATGAGGTTCGACGGCCAGGAACCGTCGACGCTACGGCGCGAGCTCGCCGACACGTGCGCGGCAGCCGAGGACGCCGGTGTGTCCTGGATCTCCGTCATGGACCACTACTTCCAGATGGAGCGCGCCGGGTTCCCCGCCGCGGACCCGATGCTCGAGGCGTACACGACCCTCGGCTATCTCGCGGGGGTGACGTCGACCGCCCAGCTCGGCGTCCTCGTCACCGGGGTGACCTACCGCCATCCTGGCCTGCTGGCGAAGATCGTCGCGACCCTCGACGTCCTGTCGGGAGGCCGCGCGACGCTCGGGATCGGTGCCGCCTGGTACGAGCGCGAGCACCTGGCGATGGGCGTCCCGTACCCGCCTCTCGGCGAGCGGTTCGAACGTCTCGAGGAGACGCTGCAGATCTGCCTGCAGATGTGGGACCCCGAGGACGTCGGACCGTACGAAGGTGTCCACTACGGGCTCGCCGAGACGCTGTGCTCGCCGATGCCGCTGACGAAGCCTCGGCCGGAGATCCTCATCGGGGGGTCGGGTGAGCGGAAGACCCTGCGGCTCGTGGCGCAGTACGGCGACGCGTGCAACCTGTTCGCGACCTCGCCCGAGGAGGTCGCGCACAAGATCGACGTGCTGCGCGGCCACTGCGAGGCTGTCGGCCGGGACCCGCAGGAGATCCGGGTGACCGTCCTGCACCAGGGCGAGCAGCTCGAGCACGGGGATGTGGACGGGTTCGTCCGGACGATGGCGGACTATGTCCCGCTCGGCGTCGAGACGGTGATCCTCCGGCCCCCGGCGACCCGCCTCAGCGCGTGGGTCCGGGACGCGGTCGCACCGGCGGTCGGTCCGCTCGCGGCGCTCGGCTGACCTCCGCTCGCGCGCGGCCGACGCGCCGTCGCGCCCCGCGCCCGGACCCGCACGGTCACTCCCAGCGGTCGATGCCCTGCGTGTACCGGAGGGTGCCGGTCAGGTGCGAGCACTCGTCACCGATCCGCATGTCGGCGATCGCGCCTGCCTCGCGGAGCCGGTAGAGCTCCTTGACCACCCGGTAGCGCAGGGTGGCCGGATCCACCGTGTTGATGTTGATCTTCGTGCCGCCCTCGAAGCCGGCGAGGGTCGAGGTCCGCCACTTCAGCACGACGTGCCACGGCATCGGCTCGGGGGCGTCCGGGGGTCGGTGGTACCACTCCTCGTTGGTCGGGACGTGGACGCCCGTCGCCGCGTGGACGGCGTGCAGCAGGTCGGACACGGCACGGACCTCGTCCGTCGTGTGGTTCCACGGCAGGTGGTGCTCGCTGCGGGAGTACACCTCGAGGGACGGGTACCGGTGCCCGACGCCGGCGATCGCGATCGCATGGTCGTTCTCCGCCACCACGAGGCGGTGCGCCACCGCGTGGTCGAGGACGGCGGTCGTGAAGATGTCGGGCTCGTCGCGCAGGCGCGCCAGCTCGCGGTCGGTCTGGGGCCCGTGCTCGTCGAGGGCCACGAGCTGTTTGTGCAGGTGGTCGAACGACGCCCCGGCCGGGGCGAGCCAGTTCTGGAACACCGCGACGTACCGGGCGTGGGACCGCGACGCGTACAGCTGCTGCATCGCGGTGATCGTGAAGGCGAGGAAGGCGTGGTGCTCCTGCGGGGTGAGCGTGCCCGAGCCGGCGAGCTCGTCGTCGTAGGTGGCACCGTCGACGAGGTGCCGATGCGCGACGATGACGTCGTGCGACCCGGCGAACAGGTCGACGCCCTCGGCGAGCTTGGTCGACTCCGGGATCTGCGCCCACTCGACGTCGGTGGTCCCGGACGCGATCGCACGCCGGCGAAGGATCTCCAGGACGTGGGCCCGACCGCGGGGTTCGGCCATGTACGCGTCGGCACGCGCCAGGATCTCGTCGGGGACGACGTAGCCGTGGTTGGCCCGCCAGTAGTCCACCGACAGGATCTCGAAGAGGTTCGGGATCCGACGGAACTGCGCGGCGGTCTCGGTGAGCCGACTGATCGGCACGTCGTCGAGCACCGACCACGAGCCGTCCGGGCCTGCGACGAGTCGTGACTTCTCCGGGGGAGTCTCGAGGTAGCGTCCCGCGCAGAAGCCGCACAAGAGGTCCTTCTCGGACGGGTCCGCCGGGCGCCGGTCGTGCGACAGCACCGAGAGCGGGCGGTGCGCTCGGCCGGGGATCGTCCAGACGACCGTCCCGGTCATCGGTGAGACCTGCTTGATCGTGCCGTCCGGGAGCCGCACCAAGGGTTGGGCGGCGCTGGGTTCTTCCGGACGGATGCTCTGGTTCGTCATGGCACCTCGATGAACGCCTCGTGCCGGCGGTCTGCCTGCACATCGCCACAGTAGAACCGTCGACACGTCTGAGCGGGGAGATCGAACGGACGTGCACGGGCGAGAAGGACGCCGCACGATTCCTCTTGACGGATGTCGATCCGGCGGGGCGTCGTTCGTCTGGTACGTGAGAGGTCGGCACCGGGCCGGCCGCCACCGTGAGGAGCTGATCCCGATGACGCAGTACCTGCTGAGCGTGGTCGAACCGGACGGCCCGATCCCGTCCCCCGAGGTCCTCGGGCCGATCGTCGCGGACGTCTCCGCCGTCGACGCAGCGATGCGCGAGGCGGGGGTCTGGGTCTTCGCGGGCGGGTTGCACGAGCCGAGCAGCGCGACGGTGATCCGCCCGCGGGGCGACGACCTGCTCCTGACGGACGGTCCGTTCCTCGAGGGCAAGGAGCATCTCGGTGGGTTCTCGATCATCGACGTGCCGGACCTCGACGCCGCCCTGGAATGGGGAAGACGGCTCTCGCGAGCCGCCACCCTCCCGATCGAGGTGCGGCCGTTCCGGGACGGGCCGCCGGCCTGAGGACGTCCGTGGACGCCGTGACGTCGCCAGACATCGACCGGGTGTTCCGCGCGGAGTACGGTCGCGCGGTCGCCGTGCTGGTCCGCGCCTTCGGCAGCATCGACGTCGCGGAGGAGGCCGTCCAGGAGGCCTTCGTGGTGGCGGTCCAGCGGTGGCCGGCGGACGGGCTCCCGGAGAGCCCGGCCGGCTGGATCATCACCACCGCACGGCGCCGCGCGATCGACCGGCTCCGGCGTGAGGCGTCGCGCGGCGAGCGCCAGGCGCAGGCGGCGATCGTGCACGCCCGAGGTGGGCCACCGGCTGGTGACGAGAGCGCCGGCGTCGAGGCGGAGGAGGGACGCGTGGAGGACGACCGGCTGCGGCTCATGTTCACCTGCTGCCATCCGGCGCTGGCGTCGACCGCCCAGGTGGCGCTGACGTTGCGCCTGCTCGGCGGGCTGACCACGGCCGAGGTCGCCGACGCGTTCCTCGTTCCCGAGGCGACGATGGCACAGCGCCTCGTCCGCGCGAAGGCCAAGATCCGCGACGCGGGGATCCCGTACCGCGTCCCCCGGGACGCCGAGCTACCGGCCCGGCTCCGGAGCGTGCTCGCCGTCGTGTACCTGGTGTTCAACGAGGGCTACACGGCGAGCCGGGGGGACTCGCTCGTGCGGAGCGAGCTCTGCGTCGAGGCGATCCGTCTCGGCCGGCTCCTGGCCGCGCTCATGCCGGACGAGCCGGAGGTGTGGGGTCTGCTGGCCCTGATGCTTCTCACGGACGCGCGGCGCACCGCACGGACCACCCCCGACGGCGCGCTCGTGCTGCTGCACGACCAGGACCGCAGCCGGTGGGACCAGGCGAGGCTGACCGAGGGGCTCGACCTCGTCCGGCGATGCCTCCGGCTCGGCCGGCCGGGGCCGTACCAGGTGCAGGCGGCCATCAACGCGGTTCACTGCGCGGCGACGACGCCCGAGGCGACGGACTGGACGCAGGTCGTCGCGCTCTACGACCAGCTGCTCGCGATGGCACCGAGCCCGGTCGTCGCGCTCAACCGCGCGGTCGCGGTGGCCGAGACCGACGGACCGGCGGCCGCGCTCGCGCTCCTGGAGCCGTTGGACCTCGACCGCTACCAGGTGTTCCACGCGGTGCGGGCGGACCTGCTCGGACGACTGGGCCGGTACGACGACGCCGCCGCGGCCTACGAGAAGGCGATCACGTGCACCGGGAGCTCACCCGAACGCGCGTTCCTGGAGTCCCGACTCCGGAGCGTGGGTGCACCGGCTCAGGGCAACCGCTCCTCGGCGACGCTGTTGCCACCGTCGACGGCGATCACCTGGCCGGTGACGTAGGACGCGCCCGGGGACGCGAGCCATGCGATCGCCGACGCGACCTCGCTCGGCGTCCCGCTGCGCCGCGCGGGCACGTGCAGACCCTCGCGCGCCTCGCTCTCGAGCTGGGACCCGGTGGCGATCCAGCCGGGCGCCACGGCGTTCGCCGTGATGCCGGACCGTGCCTCGTCGACCGCCAGGGCTCGGGTCAGGCCGACGAGGCCGGCCTTGGCCGCGGCATAGGCGACGTCGCCGCGCGCGGCCATCACGGCACCGGTCACGCTCGACACCGTGACGATCCGACCCCAGCCGACGTCGCGCATGTGCGGGAGCAGTGCCCGGGTGAGCAGGAAGGCCGTCGTCAGGTTGAGGTCGATGCTCCGGTGCCAGTCCGCGACAGGCATCGTCGCGTCGCCGGAGATCATCCCGCCGTCGCCGGTGGCGACCATGCCGGCGTTGTTCACGAGCACGTCCGGCGCGATCCCGGCCGCCGCCAGTGCTGCCGACAGCTCGTCGACGGCGGACTCGGTCTCGAGCCGGGCGATCACGCCGGTTGCGTCGATGCCTCCGACGCGCAGCTCAGCCGCTCGCGCGTGCACCCGGTCGGTGGTCGCGGTGAGCACGACCTGGGCCCCGAGCTCGCCCAGCGCCCGGGCCGCGGCGAACCCGATCCCGGTGGGGCTCCCGGCCCCGCTCACCAGGGCCACGCGTGCGTGCAGACTCCATGCCTCCGGAACGGTCATGGTGCGATCGTGCCCTGACGTCGCGTCCCGACGTCGTCAGCGCGCCGGACGGTCCGGTAGCGTCCGGTCCCAGTCGTCGATCTCGAAGGGGGTGTGGCGTGCGGACGCAGGTGTTGGCCGTGCTCGTCAGCAGGCTGTGAGCGCCGAGTTCCGGCGGATCCTTGCCCTCGACCCACCGACGTCGCCGGCACGTGTGCGTGGCGACGGACCTCGTCCGCGTCTGCGGATCGGGCTCGTCCAGCACGCCTGGCAGCCCGACGCGGACGCCCTGGCCTGCGACGTGACCTCCGCGATCGGCGTCGCCGCGGGCCAGGGCGCGCGCATCGTCTTCCTCCCGGAGCTCACGTTGTCGCGCTACCCCGCGGACGCGGAGCCGGTCGGCCGCGCCGACGCCGTCGCCGAGAGTCTTCGCGACGGACCGACCGTCCGCTTCGCGGCGGCTGCAGCGGCCGAGCACGGGGTCCTCGTGCACGCGTCGGTGTACGAGCGCACCGGTGACGTGGACGGGCGAGGCCTCAACGTCGCGATCGTCGTGTCGCCCGACGGCGAGATCCTTGCCCGGACCCCCAAGCTGCACCTCCCCGTCACCGCGGGGTACCACGAAGACCTGTACTTCCGTGCAGGTCCGGCAGAAGGGGCGGATCCCGCCGTCGGCCCTTACCCGGTGCACGAGCTCGCCGGGGCGCCCGGGGCACGGTTCGGGTTCCCGACCTGCTGGGACGAGTGGTTCCCGGAGGTCGCCCGTGCCTACGCGCTCGCAGGCGCGGACGTCGTGGTCTACCCGAGCGCGATCGGCTCCGAGCCGGACCACCCGGACCTCGACACCGAGCCGCTGTGGCGGCAGGTGATCATCGGCAACGGCATCGCGAACGGTCTGTTCATGGTGGTGATCAACCGGACCGGCGACGAGCAGCGGCCGGACGGCACCCCGGGCAACACGTTCTACGGCTCCTCGTTCGTCAGCGACCCCTACGGGCGGGTCCTCGCCCAGGCGCCGCGGGACGAGCAGGCGGTGCTCGTCGTCGACCTCGACCTGCGCCAGCGCGTGGACTGGCTCGACCTGTTCCCGTTCCTGCGCACGCGACGACCCGACACGTACGGCCCGCTCGTGGCACCCGTCGACCCGGCCGGGTCGACGTGACCTGGACGATGCCCGCCGAGGGCGACCGGCACGAGCGCACCTGGATGGCGTGGCCGACGGGCGGGTACACCCTGGGCGACACGCCGATCGACGCGGACGAGGCGCGCAGCACGTGGGCGGCCGTGGCGCACGCGACCGCCCGGTTCGAGCCGGTGAGCATGGTCGTCGACCCGTCCGACCGGGAGCTCGCGCGTCGGTATCTCTCCGCGGAGATCGAGCTGCACGTCGCGCCGCTCGATGACGCCTGGATGCGGGACATCGGCCCGACGTTCGTCGTCTCGCGGGGCGAGGACGGCCGCACGGTGCTGGGCGCCGTCGACTGGACGTTCAACGGCTGGGGCGCGCAGAGCTGGGCGACGTGGGACCGCGATGCGCTCATCGGCGGACTGGTCGCGGAGTGGGCGGGGGCCGAGCGCATCGCGTCGTCCCTGGTCAACGAGGGCGGCGGCATCCACGTCGACGGTCACGGCACGGTGCTGGTGACCCGCACCGTCCAGCTCGATCCCCGGCGGAACCCCGGGAGGACGCGTGCCGACGTCGAGGCGGAGCTCGCGCGGACGATCGGTGCGTCGCGGACGATCTGGCTTCCGCGCGGGCTGACGCGCGACTCGCAACGGTACGGAACTCGGGGCCACGTCGACATCGTCGCGACGTTCACGCGCCCGGGGACGGTGCTCGTGCACACCCAGGACGACGACGGGCATCCCGACGCGGCCGTCACCCGCGAGGTCGTCGCCGCCCTCGAGGAGGCGACCGACGCGGCGGGGCGCTCCATCGAGATCGTCCCGATCCCCGCCCCTACCGTGCTGCGGGACGCGGAGGGCTGGGTCGACCACAGCTACGTGAACCACCTGCTCGTCAACGGGGGTGTGGTCGCGTGCGCGTTCGACGACCGGCGCGACGCGGACGCGGTGGCGATCCTGCGCGAGGTCTACCCGGGACGCGAGGTCGTGAGCGTCGACGCCCGCCCGCTGTTCGCGCGCGGCGGCGGGATCCACTGCATCACCCAGCAGCAGCCCGCGCTGCGAGCCGACTGAGCGCTCCCGACGGACGCTGCGGTCGGGGCACGTGCGACCCGGGTGCGGCGGTCGGCTCAACCCGCTCCGCAGGCTCAACGCAGCGATCGGAGGTCGCCGGTCAGGTAGTGCTGCAGGTTCGGGGCGATCGCGACGGCGACCTCGGCGGCGTCGCGCGACGCGAGCGGCTCGATCGCGACGATGTAGCGGGCCATGACCATGCCGACCACCTGCGAGCCGAGGAGCCCGGCACGGAACTCGGCATCCGCGACGCCGATGCCCTCGGCGAGCGGCGTCAGCACCTCCCGGGTCAGCAGCTCGCGGACGAGCCGCGCGGCCTCGGGCTCGGAGGCCGCGGACCTGACGATCCCGATGACCTGGCCGCGGCTCTGCTCGGACTCGAAGACGCCCAGCACGAACTGCGCGAGCCGGAGCCCGAGCTCCTCCGGGTCCCCCTCGAGGAGGCGAGGCAGGACGTCGGCCGGCCGGAACGGGAAGCCGACCACCGAGACGAACAGCTGCTGCTTGGAACCGTAGAAGTGACTCACGAGAGTCGGGTCGACACCGGCCTCGCGCGCGACCTGCCGCATCGACGTGCGGTCGTACCCGAGCTCGGCGAACTGCCGCCGCGCGGCGTTCTCGATCGACACGCGGGTGCCGCTGTCGCCGGGGCGCCGTCCCGAGTGGGGGTGCGTCGCCATGGTGCCACCTCTCTTGACAGGCCATATTCCACATGTGCAGAATTCAGCACATCGAGAATTTCTAGTCGAAGGGTAGCTCATGTCCGAGTCCGTACCCCTGCTCTCGCGCCGCCGGCGTACCGCGCTGCTCGCCGTCGTCGCGCTGGCACTCATGATGGTCGTCTCCGCCGTCAGCGGACTCAACGTCGCGCTCCCGGACCTGGCGACCAGCCTCGACGCCACCCAGACCCAGATCACCTGGATCGTCGACGCCTACACGCTCGCCTTCGTCGGGCTGCTCCTGCCCGCCGGAGCGCTCGGCGACCGATACGGGCGCAAGGGAGTCCTGCTGGCCGGTCTCCTGATCTTCGGCACCGCGGCGGCCGCCGCCATGGTCGTCACGTCGCCGACGACGCTCATCGCGCTGCGGGCCATGATGGGCGTCGGCGCTGCCGCGGTGATGCCGGTCACGCTCTCGATCATCACGACGTCGTTCCCTCCCGAGGAGCGCGGCAAGGCGGTCGGCGTCTGGGTCGGCGTCGCCGGCGGCGGAGCGGTGATCGGTCTGTTCGGTTCCGGGCTGCTGCTCGAGTACTTCGCCTGGAACTCGTTCTTCGGGCTCAACGTGTCACTCGCGGTCCTGGCGCTGCTCGGCACGCTGGCGATCGTGCCGTCCTCGCGCGACCCGCACGCACCGCGGTTGGACCCGGTCGGGGCGAGTGCGTCCCTCGTGGGCCTCGTCGCCCTCGTGTACGCGATCATCGAGGGCCCGGACCGTGGCTGGTCCGACCCGCTGACCGTCGGAGGGTTCGCGCTCGGCGCCTTGGCGCTGACCGTGTTCGTGCGGTGGGAGCTGCGTCGCCCGGACCCGATGCTCGACGTCCGGCTGTTCCGTCTGCGCGGCTTCGGCATGGGGACCCTCGCCCTCACCCTGCAGTTCTTCGCCAGCTTCGGGTTCTTCTACATCTCCCTGCAGTACCTGCAGTACATCGCGGGGCTGTCGCCGCTCCGGGCGGCGATCGCCCTGTTCCCGCTGCCCGTCGTCATGGTGCCGCTGGCCCGCAGCGCGCCGCGCATCGCGGACGCGTTCGGCACCAACCGGGTCGTCCCGCTCGGCCTGGCGCTCAGCGCCCTCGGCATGCTCGGGATGTCCACCCTCGGTGTCACGTTCGAGTACTGGCGGTTCGCGGCATCGCTGGTGGTCTTCGCGGCCGGGATGGCGCTCGCCGGCACGCCGTCGACCACGGCCATCGTGTCCTCGTTGCCCGCGTCGAAGCAGGGCGTCGGCTCCGCGGTGAACGACACCTCTCGTGAGCTCGGCAGCGCGCTCGGGATCGCGGTGCTCGGGACCGTCCTCAACGAGGGCTACCGCAACGGTCTGAACCGCGCGGTCGAGGGTCTTCCCGCGGCTGTCGCCGACCACGCGCAGTCGTCGATCGCGTTCATCCGGTTCGGCGCCGATCAGCTGCACCAGCTCGGACCCGCCGGGGCCCGGCTCGTCACGGCGGCCGAGCACTCGTTCGTGGACGCCACCGGAGCGGCGTTCCTCGTCGCGGCCGGCGTCCTCCTCGTCGGTGCCGTGGTCGTCGCCGTCCGGGCACCTCGGCGCGGGGAGCGCGCACGAGCCGGGATCGACGGATCGGACTCCACGGGCGACGTGACGGAGGTCGTCCCGGCCTCGGCGGCGGACCCGTTCGGGGCCGAGGCCGGAACGCCCGTCAGGCCCGTCGTCTGAGGGCGGCGAGCGCACCGGCGACCGCGGCGGCGCACCAGAGGGCCAGCACCACGAGTGATCGGCCGGGCACGGTGAACGCGTCGCCGGCGAGGCCCGCCCTCATGACCTGGGCCATCGGCTCGATCGGGAGGTACTGGTGCGCCGTCTGGAGCCACTCCGGCAGTCGGCTCGCGGGGTAGCTGACGGGGGAGAAGAGCAGGACGAGGAAGATGATCATCTGCGTCATCAGCTGGGCGACCACGGGCGGCAGGAGCGACGCCATGGCGTAGCCCACCGCGGCCGACGTGAGCGAGATGAGCACCGCTGCCCCGACGATCCACGGGCGCACCGAGAGGTCGACGCCGAACCTCAGCACGCCCGCGACGATCCCGAGCACCATGCCGGGGAGCGCGACGACCGTCCAGACCAGCAGGTCGCTGACCAGGAACGACGACCGCGCCACGGGAAGCGTCCGCATCCAGTCGAGGCTGCCCTCCGTCTTCGCCTGGGCGAGGAGCTGGGGAGCCATGACGAGCCCGACGGTGATGAGGGTGATCGTGGGTGCTCCGGTCGCGAGGAACAACGCGACCTCGGGGGTCGGGTCGCCCACGAGCAGCCCGTAGCCGACCACCGTCGCGACCGCGATCGCGACCTGGACGACGACCAGCAGGGGCATGAAGACGGAGTGGCGGCGGAACTGCCACTGCGCGAGCAGGAGGGTCTGGCGGACGGCGGTCATGCCACGACCTCCAGCTCCGCATCGGTGCTGCCCGTGCTGGGCGCGTCTGCGCCGCCGGGTCCGACGAGTCGGATGTAGACGTCCTCGAGGGAGGCGGCGGTGAGCGAGTAGCGCTCGACCGCACCCGTGTCGACGGCTCCCTGGGCCCACCGGACGACGTCGGCGGCGTCCTCCGAGCGCACGGTGCCGGTGGCGCGCAGCCGGCTCCGCGAGGTCGCGCCGACCTCGGCCGGCCAGTCCGGCTCGGCGCCCGGTGCGAGGTCGAGCTCGACCGTGAGGCGGCCGTGCGCGTGCGCCGACAGGCTCGCAGGGGTGCCGGCTGCGACGACGCGTCCACGATCGAGGACCACGAGGCGATCGACCACGCGCTCGGCCTCGCGGACGTTGTGCGTGACGAGCAGGACGCCTGCACCGGCATCGGCCAGCGACCGGATCTCGTCCCACAGCAGGCGGCGCCGAACCGGGTCGACGTCGTTGGTGGGCTCGTCGAGCACGACCAGTCGGCCGGGGACGACCGCCGTCATGCAGAACGCCGTGAGGCGCGCGACGCCGCCGGAGATCTTCTGCGACGGGGTGTCCGCCCACGCGCCGATGTCGAGGGTGTCGATGAGGTCCTGGGTGCGCGAGGCGACCTCCGACCGGCGCCCGCCACGGATCCGACCGACGAGCTGGACCGCCGCACGCGGGGTCAGGCCGGTGATCGGGACGTTCGCCTGCGCCTGGATCGAGGTCCGTCGGCGGGCGAGATCGGGCCGCGCGATCGCGTCGACACCGTCGAGGGTGATCGTGCCGGCGTCGGGCCGGACGAGGCCGACGACCTGGTTGACGAGGGTGGTCTTGCCGGCGCCGTTGTGCCCGAGGAGGCCGACCACCTGACCGGGCGCCACGTCGAGGTCGATGCCGTCGTTCGCCTGCACGCCGCGGCGCCCGGCGTAGCGCTTGCTGAGTCCGCGGACCGTGAGGACGGTGCCGGGTTCCATGACAGCCTCCAAGGGATATACCGATGAGTACGCCATGGACCGTAGCAGATACCGATAGGTATGTGAAGCGGCTTCGAACGTCTGATCGGCACAGATGAGCCGATTCGCACCTCTCGGCGACATACCGTTTGGTATGTCGCGTGTATGATCGCCCTATGGCACGACGTCGAGACACCCACGAGCAGTCCCCCGACGACGACAGCGTCGGAGCCGCGACACGCGCCCTCGCCGACGCGACCGCGACGCTCACCCGACTCCTCAGCCACCAGGTGTCCGCTGTCGGGGCCGAGGTCTCCGAGGCGGTCGCGGCGAGCCTGCGCGAGGCCGCGCGAGGACTGTCGGACGCCTCGGAGACCGTCGAGAAGCGCACCGGCGCGAGCCGGGCGGACGTCCGGCGACAAGCACGCGTCGACCGGACGCGTGCCGATCTGCTCGACGCTGCGGCCCGGGTCTTCGCCGCTCAGGGGTACGAGGGGGCGGCGGTCGGTGACATCGCGTCCGCGGCCGGGTACACGAAGGGAGCGGTGTACGCGAACTTCGGGTCCAAGAGCGACCTCTTCGTCGCGCTCGCCCGCGAGCAGGTCCTGTGCACCTCGCAGGCGGCTGCCGGAGCCGGCGCCGGCACGGACCCGGGGTCGTTGGCCGACCAGCTGGTCGCCGGGATGGCGGAGATGCCCGACGGCCCCGAGATGCTCCTGACCCTCGAGGTCCTCGCGTACGCGGTGCGGCACCCCGAGTCGCGCGACGCGCTCCGGCCGGTGATCGAGTCCAGCCTCGACGACCTGGCGTCACGGGTGCGCGACGACCGGGTGGTCCGCGCGGCTGGGGCGGCGCGCGCGGACGAGGCGCCGACGTCGGCGGACCGTGACACGGCGCTCGGCCTGGTCGCCGTGTGCACCTTCGCGACGATGCTCGGGGCGATCACCGGCGACCGGACGGACGCCTCCGGGATCGGCGCGCGACTCGTCGACCGACTGATCAACGACTGAGCCGCGGCCGTCAGAGCAGTGTGACCACCCGGTGCAGCGCGCGGATCACGACGGTGGCCGAACGTTCCGCGGCGTCGTCCACGTGCTGCTGGAAGTCGGCATCGGCCGCCGGTCCGCACAGGTCCGAGATCCCGCGGACCGAGAGGAACGGGACTCCGTACAGGTGGCAGGTCTGCGCGAGGGCGGTGGACTCCATGTCGGTCGAGAGCGCGGTCGGGAACGACGCCCGCAACCCGTCCACCATCCCGGCATCGACGAACGCGTCACCCGCGAGCATCGTCCCGGACAGCACGCGCAATGACGGCTCGGCCGCGTCCTGCCGGGTGTCCACGTGAACGGCGGCCTCGAGCAGTGCCTGGTCGCCGTGGTAGACGGCCGGCATCCCCGGTACCTGCCCGAGGGCGTAGCCGAAGGCCCGCGCGTCCGCGCCCGAGTAGACGTACTCGGAGCCGACGACGACGTCGCCCACCCGGACGTCCGCTCCGAGACCGCCCGCGCTTCCGG
>DATKTF010000386.1:0-9566 GCA_035531255.1 Cellulomonadaceae bacterium | reverse complement strand
GTCCCGGCCGCCTTGGCCATCGCGACCACAGGGTTGACGACCGTCGTCAGCGAGGGCTGCATCGTCGAGGCGAGCGCAAGGTTGTCGTAGCCGACGATCGCGATGTCCCCGGGGACGCGGATGCCGAGCTCGCCGAGGTGCCTCATGGCGCCGACGGCCATGAGGTCGGAGGCCGCGAAGATGGCGTCGAGGTCCGGGTGAGCCGCGAGGAGAGCGCGGAGCGCCGCGTCACCTCCCTCGAGCGTGAAGTCACCGTGCGTCACCGCGTCGTCGGCCAGACCGGCGTCGTTCATCGCGGCACGCCAGCCCTCGAGGCGGTCGATCCCGGCCGCCATGTCCTCGGGCCCGGCGATCGTGGCGATCCGCCGGTGCCCGCGCGCGATCAGGTGCTCGGTCGCGAGCCTGGCGCCGCGGACGTTGTCGACGTCGACGTACTGGATCCTGCGGTCGCCCGAGAGCGGGCGGCCGATGAACACGTACGGCACACGCGCCTCGAGCAGGGCGGTCGCGACGGAGTCGTCCCGGTGGTGGGAGACGACGACGGCGCCGTCGACGTGCCCGTTGCGCAGGTAGCGCAGCGTCCGGGCGTTGTCGCCAGGACGGGCGATCAGGAGGACGAGCTGGAGGTCCGACGACTGGAGGGCGGCGCTCAGGCCGCTCAGGGTCCCGGCGAAGAACGGGTCGGACAGGACGCGCTCGTCGGGCTCGGGGATGACGAGCGCGATCGAGTCGGTCCTCCGGGTCACGAGTGACCGGGCCGCGCGGTTCGGGGTGTACCCGAGGGCGGCGACGGCGGCCTCGACCGAGGCCAGCGCCTCCGGCGAGACGCGCAGTCCCCCGTTGATCGCCCGCGATGCGGTCGACCGCGACACACCGGCGCGCTCGGCGACCTCTTCGAGCGTGGGGGCGGGTCGGGTCTGGGCCCGGGCAGCGGACGTGCCGACCGTCATGGTCGTTCCTCCCAGCGTTGACACCTCGCGGGCCCCCGCGGGCTCACCCCAGCATGATGCCTCAATCCGTCAGCCTGCAGTTCGAGCGGCGTGCGCTTTCGGACGCTGATCGTGAGAACTGAGCGGCGACGCCGTCCCACACCGACGACGGGCGGACCCAGTAACGATTCGATCACGGAGAGTTGACGCATCCGTGGGCCGCACACATAATCATGACGACGAAGTGAGAGCGCTCCCACACTCGGCGGAGCGCTTTCCGTCTCTCCCGGCGACCAGGGCGGTCTTCCGGGCCCGAGGGCCTCAATGCTGAGGCCACAGGAGGATTCGATGCGCAAGACAAGAAGTAGGTCGATCGCGCTCGTCGCTGTGCTCAGCGCGAGTGCACTTCTCACGACTGCCTGCTCGTCGGGCGGTAGCAGTGGGAGCGCGACCACCGCGGGCTCGAGCGGCGCAAAGGTGACGCTGAACGTCAACCTTTTCGGTACATTCGGGTACAAGGAGGCGGGACTCTTCGACGAGTACCAGACGCTGCACCCGAACATCACGATCAATTACACGTCCGTCGAGCAGGAGGGCGACTACTGGCCTGCATTCCTGACGCACCTCAACGCGGGAAGTGGCGTCGGCGACGTGCAGGGCATCGAGGTCGGGCGCATCGCCCAGGCGACCAGCGAGCTCGGTGACAAGTTCGTCGACCTCAAGACCACCTCTGCCAAGGACTCCATCTCCAAGTTCGTCGACTGGAAGGAGAAGGCGGCGACCACGTCGACCGGCTCGGTCATCGGGCTCGGCACCGACATCGGCCCGATGGCGATCTGCTACCGCACCGACCTCCTCCAGCAGGCCGGTCTGCCGACCGACCCCACCCAGCTCGCCGCGAAGATGAGCACCTGGCAGGACTACCTCTCGCTGGGTGAGCAGTACAAGGCGAAGGCCCCGGCGAAGAGCGCCTGGACCGACTCGACCGGCGGGCTCTACAACGCGATCCTCTCGCAGTCGCAGGAGCAGTACTACGACGCGAGCGGGAAGCTCATCTACGACACCAACCCCGCGATCAAGAACGCGTGGGACCTCTCGGTGAAGGCTGCGCAGGACGGCTTGACCGCCAAGCTCGCCCAGTTCAGCGACCAGTGGAACCAGGCGTTCTCGACCGGATCGTTCGCGACGCTCGCGTGCCCGTCGTGGATGATCGGGTACATCAAGGGCCAGGCCGGCACGACCGGCAGCGGCAAGTGGAACGTCGCGGCGCTTCCCGGCGGCGAGGGTGGCAACTGGGGCGGCTCGTACCTCGCGATCCCGAAGGCGTCGAAGCACCAGGCCGAGGCGGCCGACCTCATCACGTGGCTCACCGCGGCGGCCCAGCAGCAGAAGGTGTTCGAGAAGGTCGGGAACTTCCCGTCCAACACCGACGCGATCGCGGCCGTGGCCTCGGTCACGGACCCGTACTTCACGAACGCGCCGATCGGCACGATCTTCGGCGACGCCGCGAAGTCCGCACCGGTGCAGACCCTCGGCCTGCATGATGGCGACGTCAAGACGCAGATCACCAACGGTCTGACCCAGGTCGAGGCGCAGGGCGTCGACCCGGCCAAGGCGTGGGCGGACGTCCAGGCGGCGGTGAAGTCGCAGGTCGGCTGATCTGCACCACCACGTCAGCGTGAAGCCGGGGGCGGCCGTTCGATCGGCCGCCCCCGGATTCGCCCGTCCGTCACCGTCATCAACCCAAGGGGAGCGGTAACCCGTGACCACGTCGTCGTCCACCCACCGGCTCGCGCCGCAGCCGCCGCCCGGTCGGCCGGCAGCCTCCGCCAGACCTGAGCGGAGCGCCTGGCGCCAGCGGTTGTCCCGGTGGGACACCAAGGCCTCGCCCTACGCGTTCGTCTCGCCGTTCCTGCTCCTCTTCCTGGGCTTCGGGATCTTCCCGCTCATCTACACCGCGTACATGAGCCTCTACAACTACCGGCTCGGTGGGACCAAGACCTGGGCCGGCCTGGGGAACTTCACCTGGCTCTTCCAGGACCAGTTCTTCTGGAACGCCCTGAAGAACACCGTCACCCTCGGGATCATCTCCACCGTCCCGCAGCTCCTCATCGCGCTGGGCCTGGCACACGTGCTCAACTACCAGCTCCGGGCGCGCAACTTCTACCGCGTGACGATGCTCATGCCGTACGCGACCTCGGTCGCCGCGGCCACGCTCGTCTTCTCCCAGCTCTTCGGGCGTGACTACGGCCTCATCAACTGGATGCTCGGGCTCGTCGGGGTCAACCACATCGACTGGCAGAACGGCTCCTGGTCGGGCCAGGTGGCGATCGCGATCATCGTCACGTGGCGCTGGACCGGCTACAACGCGCTCATCTACCTCGCCGGGATGCAGTCGATCTCGCAGGATCTCTACGAGGCAGCGGCGATCGACGGGGCGAGCCGCTGGCGGCAGTTCACGAACGTGACGCTGCCCGGCCTCCGTCCGACGATCCTGTTCACGATCGTCGTGTCGACGATCGGTGCGACCCAGCTGTTCGGCGAGCCCTACCTGTTCAGCGGGGGCGGGCAGCAGGCCTACAACGGTGGCGCGTCGCACCAGTACCAGACGCTCAGCCTGTACATGTACCAGCAAGGGTGGCAGTACCTGCAGCTCGGCCGCGCGGCCGCGGTCGCGTGGGCGACGCTGCTCCTCGTGGTCGTCTTCGTCGTGCTGAATCTCGCGATCGCGCGGATGCGTGACCGCACGCCGAAGCTCCCGACCACAGCCGCCGCCGAGGAGGTCGCACGATGACCATGTCACCCGTTCGCACCGGACAGGGCGCCCAGCACGCGACGCGCGACAGCCGGACGCCGAGGAAGAAGTCGCGTGCCGGTCGGCAGATGACCGCACGGTGGCCGTCCTACGTCGTGCTGATCATCACGGCGGTCGCCTTCATCGCGCCGTTCTACTACACGATCGTGATCGCCAGCCGAAGCAATGCCCAGATGAATCAGGTGCCGCCGCCGCTGATTCCCGGTGGTGAGCTGTGGAACAACTTCGCGGCGGCCTGGAACACGCCGCAGGCCAACATCCCCAAGGCGCTCGTGAACTCACTGATGGTCTCGACGACCGTCACGGTGGGCACGGTGTTCTTCGGAACCCTCGCGGGATTCGCATTCGCGAAGCTCCGGTTCACCGGGAGAAATGCGCTCTTCGGGTTCACGATCGGCACCATGATGATCCCGCCGACGCTCGGCGTCATTCCGCTCTACATCTTGATGGCCAACCTGCACTGGACCGATCAGCTGCAGTCGGTGATTCTTCCGACCGTCGTCACCGCTTTCGGTGTGTTCTTCATGCGACAGGCATTGGTGGAGGCGCTTCCGGACGAGCTCGTGGAGGCGGGTCGGGTCGACGGGGCATCGGCATTCCGGATCTTCTGGTCGATCGTGCTCCCGATCGCGCGGCCGGCCATGGCCGTTCTTGCGATGCTCACGTTCATGACGTCGTGGAACGACTTCTTCTGGCCGATCATCGCGCTGACGTCCAACAACCCCACCGTCCAGGTCGCGCTGAACAACCTCGGCGGAGGGTACGTCCCCGACCACTCGATCATCATGGCCGGGACGCTCCTGTGCACCCTGCCGCTGATCGTGATCTTCCTGTTCCTCGGCCGTCAGATCGTCGGCGGGATCATGCAGGGCGCGGTCAAGGGCTGACGGCGCAGCTCCGGGTCTGCCGGCTGAGCCCGCGGACCCGGAGCGTCCGGCACGGTTGCGGTGCCGGTCGTGCCGCCGTACGACGGCGCCGTCCGTCGGTGCGTCCTGTCCGTCGGTGCGTCCCGGAGGTCGGTGCGTCCCGTCCGCCGGTGCGCCCCCGTGGGTCGGCGCGTGCCGACCTGACCTCGATCGACGTCCGTGGCGCCGCTGCCGTGGAAGGAGCAACCCCGATGCCGATCGATCCGGAGGCGACCGGTCGAGCCCCGGGCCGCGACGCGCCGACGCTCGACCAGGTCGCGAGCGCAGCAGGCGTGTCGCGGGCAACGGCGTCGCGCGTGGTGAACGGCGAGGCGCGAGTGAGCCCGGCCGCCCGGTCCGCCGTCGAACGGGCCGTGGTCACGCTCGGGTACCGACCCAACCGTGCCGCGCGCGCTCTCGCGACCGGTCGGACCGGGTCCATCGCCCTGATCGTCCCGGAGCCGGACGAACGCGTGCTCAGCGACCCGTTCTTCGCCGGGACGCTCAACGGGCTCAGCAGCGCTCTCGTGGGCACGGACGTCCAGCTCGTCCTGCTCCTGGTGCGGCCCGGCGAGGCGACGTGGCGGGCGATCGACTACGTGCGTGGCGGGCACGTGGACGGCGCCGTGGTCGCCTCGCACCGTCGCCGCGACGTGCTGGACGATCACGTGCTCGAGTCGCGCCTGCCCCTGGTGTTCGTCGGGCGCCCCGCCGGCGGCGTCTCCGGCGTGCAGTACGTCGACGTCGACAACGTCGAGGGCGGGCGGATCGCCGCCGCACACCTGCTCCGTCGGGGTCGACGGCACATCGGGACGCTCGCGGGGCCCGCCGACATGTCCGCGGGCGTCGACCGTCTCGTGGGATGGCGCGAGGTGCTCCTGGCCGCGGGTCAGCTCGACGACGCCGTCGAGTACGGAGACTTCACGCCCGCGGGCGGCGCCGTGGCGGCCGAGCGTCTGCTCGCGGCCCACCCGGACGTCGACGCGATCTTCATCGCCTCGGACCTCATGGCGTCCGGTGCGCTCGGCTTCCTGGCTTCGCAGGGGATCGTGGTGCCCGGGCAGGTCGCGGTCGTCGGCTACGACGACCTCGGCGTGGCCGCGTCGACGTCACCGGCGCTCACGACGGTCTCGAACCCGGTCGTCGAGATGGCACGAGCAGCGGGTCGCCTTCTGCTCGGGCAGATGGTGGACGGTTCGACCGCCGGTGACCCGGTGATCTTCACGCCGACGTTGGTCGAGCGAGCGTCCTCGTGAGAGCGATCGGGACGCCGCGGCGCGCAGACGCGACGGGCGAGCCCTCGGCCGAGCGGAGCGGCCGGGCGCCGGTGGGGCGGCTAGACCGGGGGAGTCGGTCGGCCCTCCTCGAGCCAGGCTCGCGCGACGTCCTCCTCGACCGTGAGGGCTGATCGGATCGCCTGGGCGGCCGCACCCTCCACGGCCCCGCCGAAGAGCGGGATCGCGGCCTTCACCTCGCCCTCGTACGCGAGCTCGCTGCCGCCGGCGACGGGAGAGAGCACCGCGGTCCCGGTGAGGCGGACCGGCGCGCCCGCGATCTCGACGACGACGGTGCCGCGGCGCATGCCCGCCCGTTCCGGCTCCCATGCCTCCACCTGGCGCACGTCGAGGCTCGACCCGATGAAGCCACGAAGATTGGCGGGGATGTCCGAGGTCGGCATCGACCTGCGCGTCGTCACGGTGAAGGCGCCGCTCGGGTCGGAGGAGACCGTGACCTGGTGGTCGAGAGCCCCCGACGCCCGGATCTTGGCATGCACGTACTCGGGGTCGGCCATCATGGCTGCGGCGACCGAGACGTCCGCCGGGAGCGGTATCCGGACATGCAGGCGCATCGTCGACCTCCACAGGACGGTTCGTCGGGCACCGCGGGACCTGCCCGACCGCTACCAGGAGGCTAGCGCGAGTCGAGGCGAACCGGACCGTCATCGACCTGCGTGGACTTCCCTCTACGCTGGGCGGGTGCCCACCCTCAACGACCTGGTGCTCCGGTACGCCGACCTCGCCCCGGTGGACGTCGAGTGGCTGCACCTGCTCGTCGGAGACTGGCAGCTGATCTCCGACCTCGCGTTCGCCGACCTCGTGCTGTGGCTGCCCACCGAGGAGGGCGACTTCGTCGCGATCGCGCAGTGCCGCCCGAGCACCGGGGCCACGGTCCACTACGACGACATCGTCGGCACGCACGCACCGGAGGGGCAGCGGGCGCAGCTCCAGACCGCCTTGACCGAGCTCCGTGCGCAGCGGTCGCGCGAGCCGCGCTGGTTCGGCTCCTACGCGGTCCGGGAGGAGGCGATCCCGGTCGTCCGGGGCGGTCGCGCCATCGCCGTCCTGGCCCGGCAGACCAACCTGGGCGGAGCGCGCACGCCCAGCCGGCTCGAGCTCAACTATGTCGAGGCCGCTGACGAGCTGATGGGGATGGTGAGCCGTGGGGAGTTCCCGGCGCCCAACGCGCCCACGGGGCCGCGGCGAGGCGCACCGCGGGTCGTCGACGGTCTCATCCGGATGAACTCCGAGGGTGAGGTCCTGTACGCGAGCCCCAACGCCCTCAGCTGCTTCCACCGGCTCGGGGTGATGGGGGACCTGGTCGGGCGATCCCTGATCGAGGTCACGACGGACCTGATCGAGCAGAACTCACCCGTCGACGAGTCGATGCCTCTGGTCATCATGGGACGCGCACCGTGGCGGACGGACATCGAGGCCCGAGGGGTGGCACTGTCGCTCCGGGCGATCCCGCTGACCGAGAACGGGCATCGGGACGGCGCCGTCCTGCTCTGCCGTGACGTCTCGGAGGTCCGACGGCGCGAGCGCGACCTGATCACGAAGGACGCGACGATCCGCGAGATCCATCATCGCGTCAAGAACAACCTCCAGACGGTTGCGGCGCTGCTCCGGCTGCAGTCCCGTCGGATGAGCTCGCCCGAGGCGCGTGAGGCGCTCGGCGAGGCGATGCGGAGGGTGTCGACGATCGCCCTCGTCCACGAGACCCTGTCGCAGACCCTCGACGAGACGGTGCCGTTCGACGTCCTCGTCGGACGGAGCCTCCGGCTGGCTGCCGATGTCGCGTCAGCGGGTCGCCAGGTGCGGACCGTGACGTCGGGGACGTTCGGGCTGGTGCCCGCGCAGGACGCGACCGCTCTGGCTCTCGTGCTGACGGAGCTCGTCACGAACGCGGTCGAGCACGGGCTGTCCGCAGCCGCCGGGGGCACGGTCGAGATCTCGGCGACGCGGGACGGTGACCGGCTCAGTGTCGTCGTCGCGGACGACGGCGTCGGGTTGCCCGACACCGGGGGGGCGATGTCGGGACTCGGGACGCAGATCGTGTCGACGCTCGTCACGAACGAGCTGCGCGGGACCATCGAGTGGAGGCCCCGCGAGGGTGGCGGTACGGAGGTCGCGCTCGACGTCGTGCTCAGACCGTTGCCGACCTGAGCACGACGAGAGTCGTCGGGGTCCCGTCCGGACCGCTGTGGCGGACGACGCGGAGCAGGATCAGCTGGCGCGGCGCTGGCGTGCCGTGCGGCGCTTGAGCGCGCGACGCTCGTCCTCGGACAGTCCGCCCCAGACGCCCGCGTCCTGACCGGACTCGAGAGCCCACTTGAGGCAGGTGTCCATCACCGGGCAGCGACGGCACACCGCCTTCGCCTCCTCGATCTGCAGGAGGGCCGGACCCGTGTTCCCGATCGGGAAGAAGAGCTCGGGGTCCTCTTCGAGACAGGCAGCGTTGTGACGCCAATCCATGACTTCTCCTAGGCGCAAGGCGAACCACAGCCCATGACTGGGCAGCCCCGGTCAGAGGCGGTTTGGTTCGGAAGGGGGAATCTGCTAAGGACAAGCGTCACACCTGTACGTGCAACGCACAAGGGGTTACGAGAAGGTTTCAGCCGTATAACGGATGAGGCCTTGGTCACATTCCGTGCGCGATGTGTGCGACGGTTGTCGGGTCCGTGTGCTGATCGCGTGCACGTCGGCGCGCGGTGCGAGGCGCGCGGCCTCTAGAGTCGATCCGTGCCATCCGACCCACGTGAACGGGACCGCGCTCCTCGCCCCCGCCGAGGGCCGACGGGAGGATCCCGAGGCGACGCGAGCGAGCCGGTCGGCGCGGGTGACGGGGACGGCCGGCTGCCGTCCCGACCCGCGGCCGTCCTCGTCGGCGCCGGGATGGTCCTCCTCGAGGCGTGCGCCCTGGTGGTCGTGACCGGGGTCGCGGTCGCGTCTCTCGTCCGGGGCGACGCGGCGCTCCCGGGTGCGATGGTGTTCTTCGCCGCGTTCTGCCTGCTCGTCGCCGTCGTCCTGGTCCAGGCGAGTCGCGCGCTGCTGGTCGGCAAGCGATGGGCGCGGTCGCCCGTCATCACGTGGCAGGTGTTCCTGGGAGTGATGGCCATCGGCTGGATCGGCGTCGAGGCCACCGTCGCTTCGGCCGCCGTCCTGCTCGTGGCCGTCGGGGTCACCGTGTGCCTTCTCCTTCCGTCGGCTGTCGCCTTCTCGACGCGGTCGGATCAGGCATCGCGCGGTCCGCGCGGCGGGCCGACGTCGCGGTAGACCTGGACCGGGGTGACGTCGGGGCCGACCTGTACGACTCCTCGGCCCGGACGATGAGGGTGCCCGTGATCGCGGTACAGGTCGAGCGGCGTGCCGAAGACCTCACTCGATCCCGGTTCGCCGGGTGACAGGACGATCCCTCGGCGTGTCGCGCGCAGGCTCGTCCACGGTTCCCGGTAGGCCGCGCAGACGCGCGCGGTGCGCGCCGACGCGATCAGTGACCGGGAGCGACCGCGATCCGACGGCGACGTCAGGAGCTCGGCCAGCTCGGTGAAGGCCACCGGTCTCAGGCGTTCCAGGTCGTCGAGATCGTCCACCACGACGACCACCGGCAGGTCCGTGCTCGAGATCGCGTCGATGAGGC
>DATKTF010000385.1:0-5173 GCA_035531255.1 Cellulomonadaceae bacterium | reverse complement strand
AGTCGCTGCGTCTTCGCGCGAAGCCCCGGATCGGCGGCCGTTCCAGGTCGAGGAGAGAGCGAGTCGGGCGGGTCTCGTCCGGGCCTCGGTGCCCTGAGAGGATCGGACCATGTCCCGCGAGCGCCTCATGCGCATCCACAGCGCCGAGTTCCAGGCCATGGCCGCCAGGGTCCTGCAGGTCACCGCGCTCACGTCGCGCCTCAACGTCCTGCCCTTCGAGGACGAGGCGGGCAAGGCTGAGCTGTTCGAGAAGATCCTGGGTCGGCCGCTGCCGGCGCGCGTCACGATCTACCCGCCCTTCTACACCGACCACGGGCTCCACCTCGACCTTGCGGAGCGTGTGTTCATCAACCAGGGCTGCACCTTCCTGGACCGCTTCGGGATCCGGCTCGGCGAGGGTGTGATGGTCGGTCCGAAGGCCACGTTCATCACCGTCGGCCACCCGGTCGACCCCGAGGAGCGGCGGCTGCACCTCACCGGCGCGCCGATCGACGTGGCGGAGAACGTGTGGATCGGCGCGGGCGCGACGATCCTGCCCGGGGTCAGCATCGGCCGCGACGCGGTGATCGCCGCGGGGGCGGTCGTGGTCGACGACGTGCCGGCGGCGAGCCTGGTGACGGGCACCAAGGCGACCGTGCGGCGACGGTGGTGACGCCGTTCCGGAGAGCCGCGCGTCGGCCCACACCCAGGACCGTCGCACCGCCCTTCGCTAGCGGCGCCGTGCCGCCGGGACGAGCTCGTGGGCGCCGTAGCTGTTGTCGTCCGGGTTGATCGTCATGCCGGGGCGACGATCTCGTCGATCCGGTCGAGCACGTCGGTGCTGAGGGTGAGCTCGGCGGCAGGCAGGAAGGTGGGACTCGAGCTGTTCCATGGTCCGGGGTCCGACGATCGCCGAGGTGACGCCGGGGTGGTTGATCACGAACGCGATCGCCATCTCGATCAGGCTGAGCCCGGCCTGGTCGGCGAGACGCGCGAGGTCCTCGACCGCGTCGAGCTTGCGCTGGTTGGCGGGGCTCGTCATGTCGAACCGGGCGCTCGGGCGCGCGGAGGACGTGGGTACGCCGGCGGCGTCCTTGCGCCACCGGCCGGACAGCCACCCTCCGGCCAGAGGGCTGTAGGTGAGGGTGCCCATCCCGTGGCGCGCGGTCGTGGGCAGGACGTCCGCCTCGATGCCGCGCACGAGGATCGAGTACGGCGGCTGCTCGGTGACGAACCGCTCGAGGTTCCGCTCCCGGGACACCCACTGGGCCTCGACGATCTGCGAACCCGAGTACGACGAGGACCCGATGTAGCGGATCTTGCCCTGGTGGACCAGGTCGCTCAGGGCGCCGAGTGTCTCCGCGACGTCGACGTCGGGAGAGGGTCGGTGCACCTGGTACAGGTCGGTGTGGTCGGTGTTCAGCCGGCGCAAGGAGGCTTCGACCTCGCGGACGATCCACCGGCGCGACCTCGGACACCTTCATGGAGCACCTCGCCATGCCCGAGGGGGCGGACGACCCGAACCGGAGCACCATCTGGCTCGCACACGGCACGGACGACGAGTACACCGCGCGCTGACGCCACCGCGACCCGCGGGTCGCGGCCCCGCGCAGAGGGAACTCGCCCGCGCGCCGATCGACACCCCGCTGTTGCCACGGGGCTGAGCGGAGTTCACACTCGCTCCATGCCCCAGGTGGATGAGCGCGAAGCGGTCGAGCACGTGTTTCAGCGACTGATCGCCCGCTTCCCGGACGTGCCCGCGGCGACCGTCCGGGAGACGGTCCACAAGGTCCACGACGAGCTCGACGGACCGGTACGCGACTACGTGCCCCTGCTGGTCGAGAACGCAGCCAGGAACGCCCTCGACTCCGTCTCCGGTCGTGCCGGCACGCCTGCTGCGTAGCGCCGATCGCACCTGACGCCGCGACCACCAGGCAGTCGCGAGGTGCCGCTCGGTTGCCTTCTATATCGACATCTGTCAACATAGACAGCGGTCGAATTAACGCGTCGGTAGGAGGTGCGCCCGTGGCTGTCTCCGCGTCCTCCCCCGCTCTGCCGCTCACGGCGGATCCCACCGACTGCACCCCCGAGCCCCCGTGCGGGAAGGACCTCGGCGCGCACGCCATGGGCGCTCCTGCGGCGGCCCACGTCTCTGCGGTGCTCAAGGCCCTGGCGGACCCGCTGCGGCTGCGCATGGTGTCCCTGATCGCCACGAGCCCCACCGGCGAGGCGTGCGTGTGCGACATCGCGACGGTCGCCGACGTCACCCAGCCGACCGTCTCCCACCACCTGAAGGTGCTCAAGGACATCGGCGTGCTGACCTCCGAGCGGCGGGCGACGTGGGTCTTCTACCGCATCGACCCGCGCGTGCGCCGTGGTGTCTCGACGCTGCTCGAGGCGTTCGCGCCGGACATGGTTGCCGTCGACGAACACCACCCCGAGACACCGGGGCTCACCGACGCCGACCACGTGCTCGAGCGGATTGCCGCCCAGCTCGCCGCGCGCTACCCCGCGCTGGGCGCCGACCTCGTGACCCAGACCGTGCGTGAGTCCTACGCGGCGCTCGCCCGGGGCGCCGGCGTCAGGTCGCACCTGGTCGCGACGGCCGAGAGGTTCGCACGCCAGCGCCTGGACGACCTGCTGCGCGCGAGGGTGCCCGCCGGGACACCCGTCGTGCCGCAGGTGCTCTTCGTGTGCGTCGCCAACGCCGGCCGCTCCCAGCTGGCCGCCGCGCTGCTGCGGCACTACGCGGGCGATGCCGTGACCGTACGGTCGGCAGGTTCGGCGCCTGCCGACGACGTCCATGAGGCCGTGCGCGCGATCCTCGCCGACCTCACCGATGATGCCGACGGCACCGCTTACCCCAAGCCGCTGACCGACGACGCGGTGCGCGCTGCCGACGTCGTGATCACCATGGGTTGCGGGGACGTGTGCCCGGTCCTGCCCGGCAAGCGGTACGAGGACTGGATCGTCGGCGACCCGGCGCTCGCGTCCCCCGACGGCGTGCGCGCGATCCGCGACGAGCTCGACACCCGCGTGCGCGCCCTGCTCGCCGACCTGCTGCCCGACCGTCCGACGAGCTGACCCCACCCCGCCCCCGCAACGCCCACGCACTCACCCCACCCCACCCCACAGCGAGGACGACCATGACCGACACCACCCGCCCCAGCGTCCTGTTCGTCTGCGTGCACAACGCCGGCCGCTCCCAGATGGCCGCAGGCTTCCTGTCAGCACTGTCCGGTGGAGCCGTGGAGGTCCGCTCGGCCGGCTCGCTGCCCGCCGACCAGGTCAACCCGGCCGCTGTCGCGGCCATGGGCGAGCTCGGCATCGACCTGAGCGCCGAGCAGCCGAAGGTGCTCACGACGGACGCGGTCCGGGCGTCCGACGTGGTCATCACGATGGGCTGCGGTGACGTGTGCCCGATCTTCCCCGGCAAGCGATACGAGGACTGGACCCTCGACGACCCGGCAGGTCAGGGGATCGACGCCGTGCGCCCCATCCGCGACGAGATCCGTACCCGGGTGCTCGCACTCCTGGCCGAGCTGGACGTCGACCCGGTCGAGCTGGACGCCTGAGACCCCGCTCGTAGGGTCAGCGGCGCACCCCAGGGCTGCCCGGCTGGGCGGGCCTCGCCGCCGCTGCTCGGTCAGGCCCGCCGCTGCTCGGTCAGACCGAGACGAGAGAGACGACCTTGACGGTGGTGCCCGTCTACTCTCACGTCCTTCGCTGCGTCAGGTGGGTCGTTCGATGCGGCGGCCGGGGCCCGGACGACCCAGGGAGCACCGGCCGCGGTCAGCGCTGCCAGATCCGGCCGGTGAGGGTCGCGGCCGCGGTCCGGACCAGCACGACGAGCCAGAAGCCGACGAGCGTCACGTACAGCAGCGCGGCGACGACCTCGAGCGCGGGTGTCTGCCAGGCGCGGGCCAAGGTCACGGTGGCGACCGTGAACGCACCGAGCGGGAACGTGAACGCCCACCATCCCAGGTGGAACGGCAGCCTTCCGGCACGCAGGTAGCGCGCCAGCAGGCTGACGGCGATGGCCAGCCACCAGAGCCCGAAGCCCCACAACGCGGTCGCGAACAGCTGACTGATCAGGGAGATCGTGGGAGCAGCAGCCCCGAAGACGTGCTGGCCGGCGCGGGCGAGGACCAGCGGCGCGAGCGCGCCCACGCCCACCGGCCCCAGGGCGATCCACACGGTAGGAGCGAGCGCGGCGGGCGGCAGCGGGTGCAGCACCAGGCGGTCGTGGAGCAGCCCCATCGTGAACAGGAACAGCAGGAATCCCATCCCGAAGGTGGCGTAGCCCAAGACCAGCAGGAGCTTCGCGGTGTCGGCCCCCACGTGAGGCATCAGCGGAGCCAGGGCCATCGGGATGATGATCGTGACCACCGGCGGGATGAACCACCCACCGTTGACCGCAGCGGCGGGGTGCTCGCCGATGAACAGGGTGTAGGCGAAGGCGACGCTGACGACCAGGCCCAACAACGCGCCGGCGACGGCCAAGGTCGCGATGACCGCCGTGACCACCCCGGCCGAGAACAGCTCGGGGCCGACCACGGAGGTCATCACCGCCAGGACCAGCAGACCACCGGGCACCGTGGCGTGCATCGCCCCCATCACCGGGTGGCGCAGGTCCGCCCGCGCGGCACCGGTGTGGCGGACCCAGCGGGCCGCGTAGGCCACGGCCAGGACGACGCCGAGCGCGTAGGCCACGACGGCGACCCCGGCACCGATCCCGTGGGCGAGCCCGCGCAGCGCGGACAGGTTCCCGGGGTTGTCGTAGGTGGCGACCGCGACGATCGCGGTCCCCATCACCGAGGCGAACCACCCCGGATGCAGGTCACGCAGCCGGGTCCGGTGCACGCCCGGGGTCGTCGCGGGCGTGGGAGCCGGGGTCGGAGCGCCGGTGGGTGTGCTCGCCGCGCCAGAGCGGACGATCGGGGCGGTGGCGGGGACGTTCTCCCCGGTGGCGTGGGTGGTCACGGTCGTTCGCTGCTCTCGGTCGGTGTGATGTGGGAGGTGAGTTGATCTTCGCGGGGTCCAGCCCGGGCGGGGCGCCGTCCATCAGTCAGCGGCTCAGGTGCGCCTGGATGCGTACGGACCGGGCCGCGCGCCAGGGGACCACGGCCCCGGTGTCGGGCGCGGCCCGATCGATCACGCGACCAGCGGGGCGAGGAGGTCGCGGACCTGGGCG
>DATKTF010000384.1:0-8460 GCA_035531255.1 Cellulomonadaceae bacterium | reverse complement strand
GAGCCCGGCCGGCAGGCTGCTGGCGGGAACGGCGACTCCGGCCAGCGTCAGGGCGACCAGCGTGAGGTGGATCTGCCCGTCGGTCACCTGCGGCCGCAGCGTTGCGGACACGGGAAGCCCGAGCACGCCGACGGTACCGATCAGGGTGTCGCCATCGGTGCGCAGGTCGAGGTCCAACCCGGTCCGCGCCGCGACGAGCGCACGCACCGTCGCGGGCGAGAGCGTCGCGCGCACGAGCGCGTGCTGGACGACGTACGGGGACTGGGTGCTGACACCGTGCGCGTCGATGTCCACGTCGGACACGCTGACGCCGCCGAGACCGGCGCCGTCGAGGTGCGCGTGAACCTCGGTCAGGCGCCCACCGGCGAGCTGGGTGAGGAACGGGAAGCCGAGCACCTCGACCCGCGGGGTGCCGACGAGATCCGGGACGTTCGACCGGAGCTGCTGGATCGCGAGATCGCGCGCCGTCCCCGCGGCCACGCGGTCGACCACGACCGCGCCCCCGACGACCAGCGCGAGGGCCACCATGCCGGCCGTGATGCCGCGAGCGCTCATGGCTGCCACTCTACGAGCGCCTGACCAGGCGCGTTCACCTGGCGGGACGCCGAGGGAGGGCGGACGATCAGCCTATGGGCGACATCGGCTCCACCATCAGCCTGAGTTTCCTCGGAGCGGCCGGCGTCGTGACCGGCAGCAAGTTCCTGGTCGAGCACGGCGACCACCGACTTCTCGTGGACTGCGGTCTGTACCAGGGCGAGCGCGAGTGGCGACGGCGCAACTGGGCGCCGTTCCCGGTGCCGCCGGACAGCATCGACGACGTCGTGCTTACGCACTGCCACCTCGACCACTGCGGGTACGTACCCGCCCTGGTGCGCGACGGGTTCGGCGGGCCGGTCTGGACGAGTGCGGGCACAGCGGCACTCTCGGCGATCGTGCTCCGGGACAGCGGTCACCTGCAGGAGCGCGACGCGGAGATGGCACGTGAGGGTCGATACTCGCGCCACGACCCGCCGCTGCCGCTCTACACGGTCGCCGACGCCGACCGCGCGATCGGGCGGTTCCGCACCGTCGACTTCGGGGTCGACACGCCCCTGACCGAGAGAGCGGGCTTCGGGTTGACGCGCGCGGGGCACGTCCTGGGGTCGGCGAGCGTCCGGCTCCGGATCGACGACGCCAGCGTGCTGTTCTCGGGCGACCTCGGCCGCACGGTCCACCCGCTGCTCCGGCCGCGCGCGGCGCCACCGGCTGCTCGTACCGTCGTGATCGAGTCCACCTACGGAGACCGTGACCACCCCGACCCGGGTGCGCACCCCCACGCGGCGCTTGCGGACGCGATCCGTCGGACGATCGCGCGCGGCGGTTCGGTGCTGATCCCCGCGTTCGCGGTCGACCGCACCGAGCTCGTGCTCCACGCGCTGTCCGCGCTGTGGCGGGCCGGCGAGATCCCTGCGGTGCCCGTGTACGTGGACAGCCCGATGGCGCTCGCCGCGCTCGACGTCTACCGCGAGACCGTGATGCGCGAGGAGTTCCGCCCCGAGGTCGAACCGACGATGTTCGACCTGCCGATGCTGCACACCGCACGCTCGAGCGAGGAGTCGATGGCGCTCAACGCCCCGCGCACGCCGTGCGTTGTCATCTCGTCGTCGGGGATGGCGTCCGGAGGGCGCGTCGTGCACCACCTGCCGCACCTGCTGCCGGACCGTCGCAACACGATCGCGCTCACGGGCTACCAGGCGCGCGGGACCCGCGGTCGCGCGCTGCTCGACGGTGAGCGGGAGGTGAAGGTGATGGGTCGGTACGTGCCGGTCCGCGCCGAGATCGTCAACGACGAGGAGTTCTCGGTGCACGCCGATGCGGGCGAGCTGCTCGGATGGCTGCGGGAGCTGCCGGAGCCGCCCGAGACCGTGTACGTCGTGCACGGTGAGCCGGAATCCTCTCGGGCGCTCGCCGCACGCATCCGTGAGGAGCTCGACTGGTGCGTCGTGGTGCCGTCCGTGGGGGAGCGGGTGCTGGTCGGCTGAGGTGACTGCTCGAGCGCTCGCTCGGGGGACCCTGCCTCACGCCTGCGGGGATCGTGTAGCACGCTGGTGCCGTGCACGTGCGTCCGCTGACCCCTGCCGGTGTGGTCGACCACCTGGTGCGACTGGTCGTCGCGCGGCCCGAGGGCCGGGTGCGGGTCCTCGTCGACGGGCATCCGTCGACGCACCCCGAGGCCCTTGCCGACGCCCTCGTCGACCCGCTGCGGGCGGTGGGGCGCCCGGTGGTGCGGGTGAGCGCGGCGGACTTCCTGCGTCCGGCGTCGGTGCGGTTCGAGCACGGCCGCACCGACGACTCCGCGCTCGACGACCGGGTGGACCTCCGCGCTCTCGCTCGCGAGGTGCTCGATCCGTGGGGTCCCGGGGGCACCGGGCGCTATCTACCGACCCTCTGGGACCCACGCACGGACAGAGCGACCCGGGCCCCCTACCGAGCTGTCCCGGAGCGCGGGGTGCTCGTGCTCGACGGCTCCCTCCTGCTCGGCCGCTGGCTGGAGCTGGACCTCACGGTCCACCTCTCGCTCCGGCCGGGCACGCTCGACCGACGCACCGAACCGGCCGAGGAGTGGACGCTCGGCGCGTACCGGCGCTACGCCGCCGACGTCGTGCCCGAGCAGACGGCGGACGTCGTGGTCCGGGTGGACGACGCGCGCCGTCCGGCGCTCGTCGAGCGCCCGTGAGCCCGAGCCGGTGGACTCACGTCCTCGTCACCTCACGCGTCGGTCGGTGGGCCCAGCAGCTCGGCGAGAAGCGCGTCCAGGTCGACGAGCGCGATGCGGATGACGGCGTCGCTCGCACCGTAGGGCAGGACGAGCGTGCCGTGGTGCACGAGGCCGCCGCACGAGTAGACGACGTTCGGGACGTAGCCGTCGCGCTCGTCGGCGCGTGGTGCGAGCAGCGGGTGGGACAGGCGCCCGAGCACGCGTGAGGGGTCGTCGAGATCGAGGAGGATCGCGCCCACGCCGTACTCGCGCATCGGCCCGACGCCGTGGGTCAGGACGAGCCAGCCGGCGGCGGTCTCGAGCGGTGGGCCGCAGTTGCCGAGCTGGATGAGCTCCCACGCCTCCTGAGGTGTCTGGATCATCGCGAGAGAGTCCCAACCGACCGCGTCGTCCGAGGTGGCGAGCGAGTTGTCCTCGCGGTCCCAGCGCGACAGCGCCAGGTAATGCCCTGCCACCGGTCGGGGGAACAGCGCCATCCCCTTGTCCTTCGCGGCCGGACCGGCGAGCTGGGAGACGTGAAACGTCCGGAAGTCGACGGTGCGCAGCAGCTGGGGCACGACGTGGGATCCGTCGAACGCCGTGTAGGTCCCTCGGTAGTCGACCGCGCCGTCGGTGTCCGTGAACCGCACCAGCCGGAGGTCCTCGACGCCGTGGCTCTCGGTCGGTCCACCGGGCATGAGCACCCGTTCGTGGATCGCCGAGTCGGCGGGGAACGTGATCGCGTAGTTGCACGCCGCGATCCGCTCGAAGGTCTCCGTGGTCGCGACGACGGCCACGCGCGTGAGCCGCTGCTCGCGGAGGCGGGAGAGCGCGAGGTCGAGGTCCGCTCGCACGAACTGCGCCGGGAGCAGCTCGAGCACGAACCGTGCGCTGCTCTGGTCGCCACCCAGCTCCGCGGTCTGGTGTGCGAACACGGTGCGGGAGTAGGTGGTCGGGATGCGCATCGGGTGGACCGTGACGGTGCTGAGGTCGTCGAAGACGACCGCGTCCTGCGCGTCGATGGTTCCGGTGCGGAACCCGATGCTCGAGATGTGACCCTCGCCCACGCCGCGGACGCTCATGACGAACCGGGTGCTCCCGTCGGGCAGACCGGTCTGGTCCGGGTGGGCCACCATCGACGGGTTGAAGAGTGCGGCCGCCTCGAACGCGTACTCCTGGCTGAAGTACGCGCCCACGAGTCGGCGGCGCTCGAGGGAGAGGCTGCCTGGGTCGCTGAGCCGGTGCGCGACGAGCGCGAACCTCTCGTCGAGCACGGTCACCAGGTCGCGGTGGCGTGGGCCGAACGAGTCAAGCGTCGTCGCGAGCCGCACGCCGACCTGCGCGTCCGACAGCGCGAGGATGCGGTCGAGGACACCCCCGGAGCGCGACCGTCGGGACCCGACGATCTCCTGGCCGGGCAGGAACAACGTGCTGACGACGCGGCTCGGGTCGGGGCGGAGGACGTGCTCGGTTCGGCGCAGCAGCGGCGGTCGGGCGGGCGCGGTCACCGTGCCACCCGTGCCACCTGTGCCACCTGTGCGACCCTGTCGGAGGCACTGCGGGCGCGCTGCTGGGTCGCCAGGGCGGCGAGGGTCGACTCGGCGCCCTGGTTCTGGTTGACGCCCGTGACGTGGAGCCCGTCGAAACCGCCGCCGTGCATCGGGTCGGTCATGCGGAGCCCGGAGTCGTTGGCACCGTGGAACCACGCGCTGCAGAGGTCGAGGCCCGTCGCCCAGGTGTCGTCGCCGGTCAGATCGAGCGCACGCCAGCACGCCTCCGCGAGCGCCGCGACCTCGATCGGCTGCTGGTCGTACGCCGGCAGCGGCTCGCCCCGGCGCCAGCCGCCGGCCGGGATCACGGAGAGGTGCCCGTCCCGGTTCTGGAGATCGAGCAACCAGGCGAGGATGTCGAGACCGTGCTGCAGGACCTGCTCGTCGGCAAGGCCCGACCCGATCGCGAGGAGTGCCTCGGGCAGGACGGCGTTCGCGTAGGTGAGCCGCGACTCGGGCCACGGCCAGGTGGCGTCGCGCCGCGGACGGCCGAGCATCGCGCGCGCGTCGGCGAGCAGGCCGAGGGCCTCGTGATCGCCCGGGCGGACGCGGAGCACCTCGAAGGCGCCGATCGCGGCATACGCCATGGCTCGCCACCACGGGGACCGGAGCCCCAGTGCACGCGTGGCGCCGTCGAGGGCGACCGCGCGCACCTGGTCGTCCGTGCTGGCCGCGGCCGCTGTTCCGAGGCCCCAGATCGCACGTCCCCAGTGGTCGTCGGTGCTCGCCTCGTCCGCCCAGGACCCGTCCTCACGACGGCGGTTGTGGAAGCGTCCGTCACCGTCCTGCGCGGAGCACGTGAACGCGAGATAGACCGAGGTCAGGTGCCGGACCTGGTCGGAGGGCCCGGGCTCGCGCGACGTCACCACCAGACCGCGCGCGACGTCGTCGAGGCAGTACCCGTGCTCGCGCCGAGGCGTCGTGAACAGGGCGTGCTCGAACAACCCGTCGTCCGTGCTCAGGTGCGCCAGGTGGTCGAAGCGGGGCGCAGGGGCGCTCACGCGACGACCCTCTCGTGCGCGGCGACCAGTGCGCGACCGAGCGTCACGTACTGGTCCGCAACCGCGGGCCAGAGCAGCCCGGGCGCGAGCGCGCGAGCCGCCGCGGCCATCGGTCCCGCGACGCCCGGCTCGGTGAGGATCCGTCGGAGGGCCGTGGCGATGGCGCCGGGATCGCGTTGCGGCACGACGATCCCCGCACCGCCCGAGAGCAGCTCGAGGGCATGCGGGAAGGCCGTCGACACGACAGGCTTCCCGGCCACGACCGCCTCGGTGAGCACACCGGAGGTCACCTGGTCCCGCGAGTCGTACGGCAGGAGCACGACGTCTGCCGCGCGGATGACTGCCCGGAGCGAGTCGCCGTCGAGATAGCGGCCGTCGAACTCGATCATGTCCGCGATGCCGAGGTCCCGGACGATCGCCTGCAGGCGATCGCGGTAGACCTCGCCCTCCCGCTCCAGCACCCGGGGGTGAGTCTGGCCGACGATCCGGTACTGCGGCAGCGGGTCGAGGTCGGCGACCTCAGCCATCGCGCGGAGCGCCCACTCGATGCCCTTGCCCTCGCCGAGGAGGCCCCACGTCAGGATCGTGCGCGGCGAGGTCGTCGCACGTCGGTCACAGCTGGAGCGGTTGTCCTCGGCGCCGTGCGCGATCACGGTCACGTCCGACGGATCGACCCCCCACCCGGCGATCAGCCGCCGGCGGGCCGTGCTGGTCATGGTGACGACGACCGAGGACGCCTGGACGACGCGGGCGAGGACCTCGTGCTGGTGCGGCGTCGGGTCCGCGAGCACCGTGTGCAGAACCGTCATCACGGGCACGTGGACGTGTGCGAGGACCTCCAGGACGTCCTGGCCGTCCGGCCCGCCGAAGATGCCGTACTCGTGCTGGACGACAGCGACGTCGAACCTGTCGAGCGCCTGGGCGGCCGCGACCTCGGCACCCGGTGCGCCCGTGACGTACTGGTGCGCGACGAGAGCGACGGGCGGTTGCGGGGTGTCCACCACGCGAACGATGCCCACGGCGGCGCCGGTACCGTCGAGGTGGTGCGCGAGAGCGTACGAGAACGTGGCCAGGCCGCACTGCGTCGGAGGGAAGGTGCTGAGCACGCCGAAACTGATGGCCATGGAAGGCCCTTCTGCAGGGGGCGAGCTCCGCGATGCGGTGCCGCCGTCCTCGCGCGCCGACACCGGAATTCCCCAGAAGGACGCATGCCGAGCGTCGGGGCCGTGCACGAGGTATGACTCAGTGTAGCCGCGTGGTGTCCTGGACGGGCGGGCTCGGACCGCGCGGTCGGCTCGCGTGCGCGGTCCGCCGGGACCTCGCGGTATACGGTCGAGTCCCTCGGATCGGAGACCATCGTCAAGATCGCCGTGCTGGCATCCATCGCTCACAGCGTCCCGCCTCACGGCTACGGACCCTGGGAGCAGGTCGCGTCGACCCTCACCGAGGGTCTGGTCGCGCGCGGTCACGACGTGACCTTGTTCGCGACCGCCAGCTCGGTGACCTCGGCGCACCTGCACGCCGAGTCGCCTGTGGGGTACGAGGAGGACCCGACGATCGACGTCAAGGTCCACGAGGGGCTGCACATCGCCGCCGCGTTCGAGCGGGCCGACGAGTTCGACGTCATCTCGAACCAGTTCGACTTCTTGCCGCTCACCTACAGCCGGCTCGTCGACACACCGGTCGTCACCACGATCCACGGCTTCTCCTCGGAGCGGATCGTGCCGGTGTACGCCGCGTACGACGACATCGCGCACTACGTGTCGATCAGTGACGCCGACCGGCATCCGGCGCTCACCTACGACGCGACGATCTACCACGGCATCGACCTGACGGCGTTCACGCCCGGTCGTGGCGACGGGGGGTACCTGCTGTTCCTCGGGCGGCTGCATCCCGACAAGGGCGCTCACCGGGCGATCGAGGTCGCTCGACGCGCAGGCATGCCTCTCGTCATCGCCGGGGTGATCCATGACGCGACGTACTTCCACGACCTGGTCGAACCGCACCTGGACGACGACCGGGTCCGGTTCGTCGGCCCCGTCGGTCCCGCCGAGCGCGACCGACTGCTCGGGGGAGCCGCCGCGCTCCTGCATCTCATCAGCTTCTCGGAACCCTTCGGGCTGTCCGTCGTGGAGTCGTTCGCTGCCGGCACGCCGGTGATCGCGACGAGCCTCGGGTCGATGCCGGAGCTCGTCCGGGACGGCGTCAACGGCTTCCTCGTCCATGACCTCGACGGCGCGGTCGAGGCCGTCGGGGCCCTGCGCACCGTGGACCGTGCGGCGTGCCGGCGCGACGCCGAGACCCGGTTCAGCGCGGAACGGATGGTCCGCGACTACGAGAGCCTGTTCGCCCGTGTGGTGGATCGAGGGGGTCGCGAGCGGTCGCCTCGCACGCCGCCAACTTGACCACAGAGGCCTGCCTGCCGTGAACTAGTTGCATGACGCAAGCACCCGAGCACGTGACCGAGGACAACGCCCTGGTCAGCGCCCTCTACGCGGTGCTCGTCCGCCTCCCGCACGTCCGGATCGACGAGCGGGTCGACAAGACGGGGCTGGCGATCCTGCACGAGCTCCACCGCGCGGGCACGACGCGCCCCTCCGACCTCGCCGCGCTGATGCACGTCGACCTCTCCACGATCAGCCGGCACCTCCAGGCGCTGGAGACGGTGGGCATGGTCGTCAGAAGCCGCGACCCGGAGGACGCTCGCGCTCAGCGCATCGACCTCACGTCGCGCGGCGACGAGCTGTTCGTCCAGTTCCTGGACGGACGCTCCGCCTCGTTGCGTGACGCGATCGCGCACTGGCCTGCGAAGGACCGCACCGCACTGCGGCTGCACCTCGACCGGTTGGCCGACGACCTGTCTCGGCGCACCGTTCCCGTCCGGACCTGTGCGACCGACGACCTCACCCGAACCCACGACACGACGGAGACCCCGTGAGCACCCCCCAGCACGACGCATCGACCCAGCCGGACGCACCGATCCAGCCGGATGCCTCGGTCCAGCACGGTGGCGTGATCCCCACTGCCTTCACGCACCGCCAGATCGTGGTGATCCTGTTCGGGCTGATGACGGGCATGCTGCTGGCCGCCCTGGACCAGACGATCGTGTCCACCGCCCTGCCGACCATCGTCGGCGACCTCGGCGGGCTCGAGCACCTGTCCTGGGTCGTGA
>DATKTF010000383.1:0-8313 GCA_035531255.1 Cellulomonadaceae bacterium | reverse complement strand
CTCGGGCCAACCTCTCGGCACCCCACACAGGTGCGCGCCGGGCCCGCAACGGGTACCGGCGTCGCACGTGAGGAGAGCCGGGCGGCAGGCCCAGCAGACGACAGTCTAGCGCTCCGGACCACCGGGCGTGACCTCACCCGTCTCCCTCGACCGCCAGGTCGGGACCTGCGGCGGGGACCGCGGGCGCGTCGGAGACGATGTCGATCCGCCATCCGGTCAGCTTGGCGGCGAGTCGTGCGTTCTGGCCCTCCTTGCCGATCGCGAGCGAGAGCTGGTAGTCGGGGACCACGACGCGCGCGGACCGCGTCTCGGGGTCGACCACGGTGACCGAGAGGACCCGGGCGGGAGAGAGCGCGTGCGCCACCATCTCCGCCGGGTCGTCGCTGTGGTCGACGATGTCGATCTTCTCGCCGTGCAGCTCGGTCATGACCGCGCGCACCCGCGAGCCCATCGGCCCGATGCAGGCACCCTTCGCGTTGACGCCCGCGACATTCGCGCGCACGGACATCTTCGTCCGGTGACCCGCCTCGCGGGCGATCGCGGTGATCTCGACCGTGCCGTCCGCGATCTCCGGCACCTCGAGCGCGAACAGCTTGCGGACGAGGTGCGGGTGCGTCCGCGACAGCGTGATCTGGGGACCCTTGGCTCCACGGGCGACCTCGAGGACGTACGCCCGTAGACGCTCGCCGTGCACGTACTTCTCGGTCGGGACCTGCTCGTGCGCCGGGAGGACGGCCTCGATCCCGCCGACGTCCACCAGCACGACGCGCGGGTCCCGCCCCTGCTGGATCACGCCGCTGAGAAGTTCGCCCTCCTTGCCGCGGAACGCACCGAGCACCTGGATGTCCTCCGCGTCGCGCAGCCGCTGGATGATCACCTGACGCGCGGTCGACGTCGCGATCCGGCCGAAGCCGTCCGGTGTGTCGTCGAACTCGGGCCCGGGAGCGGGGTGCTCGCCGTCCTCGCCCACCGCCTGGGCCTCCCGCGCCCACACGGTCACGTGCCCCGTCTTCCGGTCCACCTCGACCCGGGCCTGCGCGTGCGCACCGGCGGTCCGGTGGTAGGCGGACAGGAGCGCCTGCTCGATCGCCGAGACCAGCACGTCCAGGCCGATGTCGCGCTCACGCTCGAGCATGCGCAGCGTCGTCATGTCGATGTCCATGTCAGTCCTCGTCCTCGTCGTCGTCGTCCTCGGGGCCGAGGTCCACCGTCATCGCCCGTGCCAGCTCGACCTCGACCCGACCGTGGGCGATGTCGGCGAGCGCGACGTCCACCGGAGGTCGCGCCTTGGTCGGGCCACCCTTCTTCGCCGCGACCGGTTCCGGTGCGACGGTCACCGACGCGGGCTCGACCTGCGTCAGGCGCCCCGTGACGGTGCGGCCGTCGTGGAGCGCGAGCGTCACGAGTCGACCTCGCGCACGCCGGAAGTGCCGAGGCTCGGTCAACGGTCGCGAGGTACCCGGGCTCGACACCTCGAGCGTGTACTCGCTGTCGAGCTCGTCGATCGCGTCGAGCGCGTCCGAGATCTCGCGGGAGACGGCAGCGATCGTCTCGAGGTCGACGGCGCCGATCTCGTCCTCGTCGAGGTCGAGCACGATCCGGACGACGGCCTTCGGTCCCGTGCCGTGGACCTCGACGTCCTCGAGATACAGGCCCGCGGCGACCGCGACCGGTTCCACGACGTCCCGCACGCGTGCGGTCAGTGCTGGCGCAGCCATGCTCGCCTCCTGTCGGCTCCAAGGGTTCGCCCGTGGTGTCGACCCTGTGTTGTTGTGCGGCCACCAGCCTAACGAGTCGTGGCGGCGCTCCGCGCCCGCACGCTCCGACCGTGGCAGGATCACGGCGATGCCCTCCATGACCCGGTCCTCCCCCACGCGTCCGCCGGATCGCCCCGACAGTGCGTGGCGCCGCCCGGGCGCACGCCCGCGAGGTGTCGCGCGCGTGCTGGTCGTGGTCGCCGCGCTCCTGGTGTCGGGGTGCGGGCTGCGGCTCGCGACGCCCGCACCGACGGTGCCCGCGGCGGGGCCCGTGGAGCGCGCCAGAGCCGCTGCGGTCGCCGACGCGCGCGCGGTGCGTTCGCTCGCCGACGCCGCGCGCACGGGCGCGGATGCGGCCGTCGCGGCGGTCCTCTCACGCACGGCGGACGACGCCGCCTCCCACACGACCGCACTCGGAGGCGTCTACGTCTCCGGCCTCGTCGGCCCGACGACAGCGGCCGCCCCCGCGCCGACACCGACGCCGACGAGCCCAGTGACGCCGGTGCAGCACGATGCCCGCGAGGTCGTCGACCTCCTGGTGTCCGCAGCGGACCGGAGCCGTGCCGCGGCCGTGTCGGTGCCGGACGGCCCGCTCGCACGCCTCCTCGCGTCGATCACCGTGTCACGCCTGCAGGACGCGCGAGCTCTCGTCGCGGCGGCTGGCCTCCCGGCCGACGGCACGACGGAGGTGACCACGCCATCGACCGACGTCCCGTCGGGCGCGTCGCTCCCGGCTACTGAGGTCGCACAGATCGTGCTGGTCGAGGACCAGGCGGGCTTCGCGGAGGAGGTCGCGGCCGCCTGGCTCGACGCGACAGCCCGGGCCACGGTCCTCGCCCGGGCCGAGAGGCACCGCGAGCGCGCGCGCGAGTGGGCCGTGGAGGCATCGATCGACTCGACGTCGCGTGATCCGCGACGGGCGGCCTACGCCCTCCCGGTCGAACCGCTCGACGCGAGCACCGCGGGCGCACTCGTCGCGACCGTCGAGACCGCGCTGGCGTCCGCCTACCTCACGGCCGTCGCCTCGTCGGGTCCGACAACGGCGACGGCGACCGTCCCGACGACGTCCGCAGCGGTCGCCACACCGTCAGGTCCGGCGTCGGCGGCACCCTCGAGCACTCCCCGGGCGCCGTCGGCAGCGCCTGCGACGGTCGGGCGGGCCCCGCTCATCACGCTCGCGGACGACGCGTGGGCGACCGCCTCGACCTGGGGAGCAGTGCCGTCGGCGCTACCCGGTCTCGCCATGGCCGCCTCCACGGGGTGAGGCGCACGGTTCGCCACGAGCTCGAGGCGACCGTCGACCACGACGCGGCGGCCGAACGTCACCCCAGGAGCGTGCCGACCACCCGTGTGACGTGATCCGCCGCCTCGTCGACAGGGACCTGCTCCGCCTGCCCGCCCACGCGCGGCCGCACCTCGACCACGCCGTCGGCCAGTCCGCGCCCGACGACGACCACGAGCGGCACGCCCAGGAGCTCGGCGTCCGCGAACTTCACCCCCGGCGAGACCCGTGGCCTGTCGTCGTAGAGCACCTCGACACCGCGGTCGGACAGCGCGACGGCAAGGGACTCCGCCGCTGCGAACACCGCCGGGTCCTTGCCGGTCGCCACGACGTGCACGTGCGCCGGAGCCACGTGCGCGGGCCAGGCCAGCCCGGCGTCGTCGTGGTTCGCCTCCGCGAGCGCCGCGAGAGCACGCGAGATGCCGATGCCGTACGACCCCATGGTCACGACCACGGCCTTGCCGTTCTGGTCCAGCACGGTCAGTCCGAGGGCCTGCGAGTACTTGCGCCCCAGCGCGAAGATGTGCCCGATCTCGATCCCCCGCGCGAGCTCGAGCGGGCCTGAGCCGTCTGGCGACGGGTCACCTGCGCGGACCTCGGCGGCCTCGATCGTGCCGTCGGCGGTGAAGTCGCGGCCCGCCACGAGGTCGAAGACGTGGCGCCCGGGGGCATCCGCACCCGTGATCCACCGGGTGCCCGCGACGACCCGCGGGTCGAGGAGGTAGCGCACCGTGCCACGGCTCTCCGCCGGCCGGCCGGTGTTGGGTCCGAGTGCGCCCGGACCGATGTAGCCCTTGACCAGCTCGGGATGTGCGGCGAAGTCGGCCTCGGTGGCGGTCTCGACCTCGGCCGGGGCGACCGCGGCCTCGAGGCGCTTGAGATCGACCTCGCGGTCCCCGGGCAGGCCGACGACGAGGAGCTCGCGCTCACCGGTCGGCCTCGTCAGGGCCACGACGACGTTCTTGAGGGTGTCGGCAGCGGTCCACTCACGATCGGGGCGTGGGAACCTGTCGTTGGCGACGGCCACCAGCGACGCGATCGTCGGCGTGTCGGGCGTGTCCTCCACGTGCGCCGTCGGCAGCCCGTCGAACGGGATCTCGGGCGGCACGGGGGTGGTCACGGCCTCGACGTTCGCGGTGTAGCCGCCGGGCGAACGGACGAACGTGTCCTCACCGATCGGGGTCGGGGTGAGGAACTCCTCGCTCCGCGACCCACCCATCGCTCCGGAGGTCGCTGCGACGATCACGTGCTCGAGACCGAGCCGGTCGAAGATCCGCTGGTACGCGGTGCGCTGGCGCTCGTACGAGGCGTCGAGACCGGCATCGTCGACGTCGAACGAGTACGCGTCCTTCATGATGAACTCGCGGCCGCGGATCAGACCGGCCCGGGGCCGCGCCTCGTCGCGGTACTTGGTCTGGATCTGGTACAGCGCGAGGGGAAGGTCCTTGTACGACGAGTAGAGGTCCTTGACCAGGAGGGTGAAGACCTCCTCGTGCGTCGGTGCCAGGAGGTAGTCGGCTTCGCGACGGTCCTTGAGCCGGAAGATGTTGGGGCCGTACTCGGTCCAGCGACCGGTCGCCTCGTACGGCTCGCGCGGCAGCAGCGCCGGGAAGTGGACCTCCTGCGCGCCGGCGGCAGCCATCTCGTCGCGGACGATCTGCTCGATCTTGCCGAGCACGCGCAGGCCCAGCGGCAGCCAGGTGTAGATGCCCGGCGCAGCCCGCCGGATGTAGCCGGCCCGCACGAGGAGCCGGTGGCTCGCGACCTCGGCGTCGACCGGGTCCTCCCGCAGGGTCCGCACGAACAGGGTCGACATCCGCAGCAGCATGGGGGTCAGCCTACTGGGACCGTGGACTCGGCCGGCCACGCCCGCGGGCCGCCGCGAGCTCGACCCGCGACGGCGCGCGCGGGATCGGGCCCGATCAGAACAGCACGGTCGCGAAGGTGCCGACCTGCCGGAACCCGACGGCCCGATAGGCCGCGAGCGCGCGCGTGTTGTAGCCGTTGACGTAGAGCGAGACCACCGGGGCGACGTCGCGACGCGCCGCGATGACGACGGCCGCCATCCCGGACTCGGACAGCCGGTGACCACGGTGCTTGGGCGGCACCCAGACGCCCTGGACCTGCGCGACGCCGACCGCCACCGCGCCGATCTCGGCCTTGAAGACGACCTCGCGGGGTACCGGCGACCGGGACTGCGCGCCCGTGACGGCTGGACGGTCATCGATCCTCGAGTACGACATCCCGGTGCCGACCAGCGTCCGCACGCGCGACTCGTAGGGTCCTCCCGGGCCCGAGACCGGGGAGTAGCCCACCTCCTCCTCGAACATCGCGACGCACGCGGGAAGCAGCACCGTGAAGTCGGAGGCGGACGACCGGACAACCCGAGGGTCGGGGGCGACGAGGGGAGCGTGGTCGATCATGAGAGACGGCTGGTCCGCGCGGATCTCCCGCGGCCTCGACCAGTCCCGCGCGAGCCTGCTCCAGAGCCCGAGCACGATCTCGGCCTCGCCGACGATCGAGGAGCAACGGCGTCCGTGGGTCAGGGCAAGCACCGCGAACGCGTCGAGCGCCTCCGCGTCCGCGTCCGGGACGACCGGGGACAGGTTCGCACCGACCCAGCAGAACGCGATCAGACGCTCGTCGCGGAAGTACCCCCAGAACTGGCCACCGACGCTCCAGAGCCCGCGGGCGATCGCGGCCTCGACCCGCGTCGCCGCCAGCACGGTGCCGACCGGGTCGAGAGCGCACAACCGGAGCGCCGATGCCAGGTCCGACTCCTGCAGGACCCGCGCCGGTGCGACCCCGTCGGCGAGAGGCGTCATGCGCCACCGTGCCATGAGGTGATTGTGCCGGACACCACGGTCCTCGCACGAGTGCACCGCCGACCGGGTCGGCGGTGCCACGCCCGCCCCGGCAGCCTCAGCCGACCGTCACGACCGGAGCGCCGTCCTCGACCGGGGTCATGGACTCGGCCAGCCGCATGGCCTCCTCGATCAGGGTCTCCACGATCTGCGCCTCGGGGACCGTCTTGACGACGACCCCCTTGACGAAGATCTGCCCCTTGCCGTTCCCCGAGGCCACGCCGAGATCGGCCTCCCGCGCCTCGCCCGGACCGTTGACCACGCAGCCCATGACGGCGACGCGGAGCGGGACCTCGAGCCCCTCGAGACCGGCGGTCACGCGCTCCGCCAGCGAGTACACGTCCACCTGTGCGCGCCCGCACGACGGGCACGAGACGATCTCCAGCTTCCGAGGACGGAGGTTCAACGACTGGAGGATCTGGATGCCGACCTTGACCTCCTCGACCGGCGGCGCGGACAACGAGACCCGGATCGTGTCGCCGATGCCCTTGCTCAGCAGCGCTCCGAACGCGGTCGCGGACTTGATCGTGCCCTGGAACGCGGGCCCGGCCTCGGTGACACCGAGATGCAGCGGCCAGTCGCCGCGCTCCGAGAGCAGCTCGTACGCCCGCACCATGACGACGGGATCGTTGTGCTTGACCGAGATCTTGAAGTCGTGGAAGTCGTGCTCCTCGAACAGCGACGCCTCCCAGACCGCGGACTCGACGAGCGCCTCGGGAGTCGCCTTGCCGTACTTCGCGAGCAGGCGCGGGTCGAGCGACCCCGCATTGACACCGATGCGGATCGACACGCCGGCATCGGTCGCCGCCTGGGCGATCTGCTTGATCTGGTCGTCGAACTTGCGGATGTTGCCCGGGTTGACCCGCACCGCGGCACAGCCGGCATCGATGGCCGCGAACACGTACTTGGGCTGGAAGTGGATGTCCGCGATCACGGGGATCTGCGACTTGCGCGCGATGGCGGGCAGCGCCTCGGCGTCGTCCTGTGTCGGGACCGCGACCCGCACGATGTCGCAACCGGCGGCCGTCAGCTCGGCGATCTGCTGCAGGGTCGCGTTGACGTCCGTCGTCGGCGTCGTGCACATGGACTGGACGCTCACCGGCGCGTCGCCGCCGACCTCGACCTTGCCGACCTTGATCTTGCGGGTCGCGCGACGCGGTGACAGCACCGGGGCAGGGGCCTCCGGCATTCCGAGACTGATCGAAGGGCTCACACGCTCCATTATCCCCCCGGACCGGAGCGCACCCCCCGGGGTCCTCCCGGTGTCACGATCTCCTCACGCCTCGGACACCCGACGGCCACCTCGTGCAGGCTTCCGCCTCAGAGGTTCACGGGACGGACGATGTCCGCGTAGATGAGCAGCACCCCCATGCCGGCCAGCAGCACGAACACGCCGTAGGCGATCGGCGTCATCCGGGCGATGTCGACGGGCCGAGGCCGAGGAAGCCCCCGCAACCGCGCGACCTGCCGTCGTCCGCCCTCCCACAACGCTCCCAGCACGTGGCCACCGTCGAGCGGAAGGAGCGGGATCATGTTGAAGGCGAACAGGGCGAGGTTCAGGCCTGCGATCAGACCGAGCATGTCTCGGATGCGTGCGGCCAGGTCGTAACCGCTCACGTTGTCCGACGCGATCTCCCCGGCGAACCGGCCGATCCCGACCACACCGATCACGCTGGAGGTGGTACGCGGAGCGCTGCCGAAGGCCGCACGCGCCACGTCGACGACCCGCGCGGGCAGCGTGCCGATGACCGCGAACGTCTGCCCCAGCGCGTTCCCGACGAACCCGGGCACGGTGCTGAGCGGCTGCGGGACGAGGGCGGTGCCCGGGCTGATGCCGGCAAAGCCGACCGAGGTCGTCACCATGGTGCCGTCCGCTGCCTTGACGACCGTGCCGTCGGCACCGATCTGGGGCCGCTGGGCCTCGATCGGGGTGAGCGTGGTGGTGATCTGGTGGCCGCCGCGCTCGACGACGACCGGCACCGAGCGGCCCCCGGAGTGCTGGATCAGACCTTGGAGCTGGGTCCAGGAGGTGACGTCGACGCCGTCGTACCGCACCACGGTGTCGCCGGCTCGCAGCCCGGCCTGGGCAGCGGGCGCCGCCGGGTCCGTCGCGGTGCACGCCCGCGCCGGCGCATCGGCGGGAAGGACGCACTGCGACACCTGGGCGAGGGTCGTCGAGCTCTCCGGGAGCCCGAACCCGGCCAGCACGATCGTGAACAGGACGACCGCGATCACCAGGTTCATCGTCGGACCGCCGAGCATGACGATCAGCTTCTTCGGCGTCGAGAGCCGGTAGAACGCCCGGCCGTCCTCACCAGGACGGATCTCCTCGGCGCTGGCCTGCCGTGCCTGATCGATCATCCGCCCGACGGCGCCCTTCGCCTCAGGGTTCCCGACGGCCTCGCCGGGC
>DATKTF010000382.1:0-2441 GCA_035531255.1 Cellulomonadaceae bacterium | reverse complement strand
GGGCCGAGCGGACGACAGTTCCGCGATGCTCGGCTGAGCGCAGGATCAGCCCTGCGACGTCTCAGGTGCGCGCTGGTTCAACCGGAGGGGGTCTCAGCGGCGCGCTGTCGGGATTCCGGTCGGCACGACCGTCGGCAGCGTGCTCGGAACGGCCGTCGGCGCACCGGTCGGAGCCGTCGTGGGCTCACCCGCGTCCGACCTCCCGTGCACGTCGCCCGAAGCTGCGACGCTCGTGCCCTGACGCAGGGCGTTCTTCGCGTGCGCCTCGGTCGAGATCGTCTGGCCGTCGACACCGCCGGCGCGCGCCTCGGCGGCCACCTTCTGGCCGAACGCGGCGGCCGTCGGCAGGTCCGTCGGACGCGTGCCCGCGGGCTCTGTCGGGTCCTGCGTGGGCTCGGCCTGCCCGGTCGGGTCACCGGTCGGCTCGGTCGCCTCCGCCGACGGGGTGCCAGTCGGGTCGGTCGTCGGGGCGACCGTCGAGCCTTGCTGGGTCGCGGGCGGCGACGTGAGGTCGCTCGCGATAGCGGGGACACCGGCGGCGGCGCCGACGGCCCCGGCTGCCACGACCGCACCGACGACGGCCTTGCCGGCGAGGTCGAGACCAGCGAACTTCGCGAGTACTGCGGCGAGTGCTGAGGTGCTCATGTTCTGTCCTCCGGAGGATCGACCGCGCCCTGGGGCGCGGCTCGTGAGTGGTGCGCGACTCCTGAGCCGCTGTCACCTCAGAGATCGCCGGCCGCGCCGACAGGGGTACGGGTTCAGCCGTTCGCGTTCACGTGCGTGGAGCTGGACTCCCACGGGTGCGTCGGAGCCGCCACCGCCCGAGCGGTCGGTGGCAGGGTCGGAGACGGCGCGCCGTCGGACTGCCCGCGCACCGTCGAAGAACCGGGGACGGCGTTCTGCGACGCCCGAGCCGGAGCCGGGAGCGTCGGGGTCCCCTCAGCGGGCTGACCTGCCTGCGACGACCGGCCCTTGACACCCACCCCGCGCGCGGATCCCTGCGGAGTCGGCCGCACCGTCGGTCCGCGACCGGAGAGTGCGGGCACCTCAGCGCTCGACGACGATCGCGGCGTCTGCGTCGCGCGGCCGTCGGTCGACCTCGACGTGGGAACCGGGGCGCCGGAGCCCGGTGCGAACAGGTGCTCGACGCCGTGCACGACCGCTCGCGCGGGAACCTGGATCGCGTCCGGCACTGCGCCGATCGTCGCGGCGCCGGTGACGCCGGCGAAGGCGATACCCGCTCCGAGCGCGATCTTCCCCGCGAGGCCGAGCCCCGCGACGTAGCGCCACACGAGGCGGAGCCGACCCCGCGCGGGTGCCGACACGGCTGAGCGGGTCGACGCACGAGCAGGCGCAGGGCCGGGTGCGGCGAGCCCGTCCGTGAGCAGCATGCTCAGGGCCGGCGTCGGACGCGGGGCGGGAGCATCGACGCTCCGGCGCAACGTCGCGACGAGGTCGACCAGTCCCGGCTCGTCCGGGACCGCGTGCCCGGTCAGCAGGAGCTCGTCGCTTTGTGCCCTCATGTCCTGGTTATCGTCGAGAGTGCTCATAAGGTCACGGCCTCCGACTCCAGGATTCTGCGCAGGGTCGACAGCCCGCGACGCTGCAGCGCCTTGACCGCTCCCGGGCGCTTGTCCACGACCTCCGCGACCTGCTCGACCGTCAGGTCCGCGACGATCCGGAGCACCAGGACCTCGCGCTGGTCGTCGGTCAGCATCGCGAGCAGCTCGAGCGCCCGCTCCTCCCCGAGGACGTCGAGCGCCTGGCTCTCGGCGCTCTCGGTCGACCGGTCGTCGTCGTCCGGCTCGTACGGCGTCTGCGGGACCGTGCGCGAGCTGCTCCGCCAGTGGTCCACCAGGCGCCGGTGCGCGATCGTGAACACCCAGGACCTGAACTGCTCCTGTCCACCGGTGAACCGGCCGACACTGGTGAAAACGGCGAGGAAGACCTCGCTCGTGAGGTCCTCGACGTCACGCACGCCACGCGCTCGGAGGTACGCCGCGACCGGGCGCACCAGGTCCTCGTAGAGCAGCGTGAAGGCCTCGGCGGAGCCGGCGCGGGCACGCGCGAGGACCGGGTCGAAGTCGTCGATCACCGGAACAGCATGCACGACGCTCCGGTGGACCGGCCCCTCGGACCGCTCCCGGTCAGGACGCGCGCGACCCCTCCGCCGGCTGGTACGGGCACGCCGGATCCTCGCCGAGAGGGTCCCCGGTCGCCGCGAACGCGCGGGCCCGAGAGCCGCCGCACAGGTCGGCGTACGCGCAGTCCCCGCACCGTCCGGTGAACTCGGCCGCGCGGATCTGCCGGAGCAGCGGGTCGTCGCGGTAGATCTCGCTCAGCGGACGTTCGCGCAGGTTGCCGAGCCCGATCGGCAGGAAGCCGGCCGGGTACACCTCGCCGTCGTGCGCGACGAACAGGATGCCCTTGCCGTCGCGGGT
>DATKTF010000381.1:0-9283 GCA_035531255.1 Cellulomonadaceae bacterium | reverse complement strand
GGAGGCCGGCTATCGCCAACGGCGCGACTCTCGCGAGCTCGTCCTCGCCGACCCCGCGAACGACGTCGAGTTCTTCTTCCTCCGCCCGCGCGACATCGCTCTGTATGTGGGCTCGGGAACCGTCGACGCCGGGATCACCGGACGGGATCTGCTGCTCGACTCCGGAGCCCCCGCCGTGGAGCACCTGGAGCTGGGTTTCGCGCGGTCGACGTTCCGGTTCGCCGCTCCGGCGGGCGAGATGTCCGCGGTCGAGCAGATCTCCGGCAAGCGGGTCGCGACGTCCTACCCGGTTCTCGTCGCCGACCACCTGAGCCGACGGGGCATCCCGATCGCAGGCGTCGTGCGGCTCGACGGCGCGGTCGAGACAGCGGTCCGGCTCGGCGTGGCCGACGTGATCGCCGACGTCGTCGAGACCGGCACGACGCTCCGGGCAGCGGGGCTGGAGATCTTCGGCGAGCCGATCCTCCGGTCGGAGGCCGTTCTCGTGCGTCGGTCCGACCAGGAGGCGCCCGCAGGTCTCGAGGTGCTCACGCGCCGCCTGCAGGGGGTCCTCACTGCGCGTCAGTACGTGTTGATGGACTACGACATCCCGTTGACGGAGGTCGAGGCGGCGGTCGCGATCACACCGGGTCTCGAGTCCCCGACGGTCTCGCCCCTGCACGACCGCGACTGGGCTGCGGTGCGCGCGATGGTGCGGCGCGACGAGACCAACGCCGTGATGGACGCGCTGTACGACGTGGGTGCCCGCGCGATCCTGGTGACGTCGATCCACGCGTGCCGGTTGTGAGCACGGGGCGTGCAGGCATCCCGGACCACGGGTCACGGGATCCCTTGCACGCCCCGTTCCGCCCGCGACTCGCCCGTACGGTCTCGTTGTCCTTCGCCGTGGCGGTCGTCGTGCTGACACTGGTGCTGGCGATCGCGCTCCCGACGGACGGCTCTGGCGCGTTCGCTCTTCCGGACCGTCTGGGGATCGTGCTGGTCGGTGCGGCGATCGTCGTCTTCCTGTGGCGGCAGGCGTCGGTCGCGGCCTTTCCGGATGTCGACGGCCTCACCGTGCGGAACCTCGTGCTCACCCGGCGACTCGCGTGGGCAGAGATCGTCTCCGTGCGGTTCGGGTCCGGTCGTCCGTGGGTACAGCTCGACCTCGCCGACGGCGACACGCTGGCGGTGATGGGCGTTCAGGAGTCGGACGGTGCCCGGGCTGTCGAGGAGTCACGCCGACTGGCCACGCTCGTGGAGCTCCACACCCCGGTCGAACGCGACAGCTGATCCGGCCGAGGTCAGCGGTCGACCAACGCCTCGGCGTGCACGCCCGCGGCTGCGGCAGCGAGGAAGGCCGCGGGATCGACGTCGAGGCTGCGGCCCATGGTCGACAGCGGCATCGGTGTCCTGGCAAGTGCGGCCAGCAGGTCCGCCCCTGCTCCGACCCGCACGAGGCGGTGCCGTCCGTGGGGCGCGCCGAGGGCTGCGGACTGCGCGGTGATCGTCTCGCCGAGCGGGGCGAGCGATGACCCGGCGGGGAATTCCGGCACCACGACGTCGGCGGGGGCGAGGGCCACCCGTCCGAAGGCCGTGAGCGAGTGGTGGGACACGCCGCGGTGACGCGCGCGCGCATCGACGCCCGAGACACGGAGCGAGGCGATCGGCCGACCTCGAAGGACGGACGCGGCATTGAGCGCCTCGCCTGCGGAGACCCCGGAGAAGCCCCATCGGGTGCCGGTGCCCAGGTTTCCCGGGCCCTGCGCGACGATCACGAGATCCGCCTCGACCACCAGGTGGGCGGCGAGCAGCCCCATGTGGACCGTGACGGCCTCGAGATCCCCCCCGAATGCCTGCCCGACGGTCACGCAGGACGCGAGCCATCCGGCCTCGCGCAGCGTCGCCACTGTGCGTGAGAACCACGCCGGCAGCGCGCCGCCATCGGTCATCACGTAGGCGACCCGAGGCGTGGGACGCCCCGCCCGCGCGGCCGAGTGACGTGCGCCGGCGATGATCGCAGGAACGGCCGAGTGCAGGTCGGCCACGACGACCGGCATGCCGCTGAGGTCGTCCGCGTCGCACAGCAGGTCGTGGTGGTCCGACTCCTGGTCGTCCACCCCGAGCACCATCGTCTGGAGCGGGGTGTACCGCGCCTTGACGAGGTGGCCGGGTGCGGGCGTCGGGTCGTCGGGGACCCGGTCGGTCCTGGCCGCCACGAGCGCATAGCCACCCGTGCCGAGTCCGCGGTTGAGCGCGGTGACGTTGAGCAGGACCCGGGCCCCGACCTCGATCGGGCCGACGAGATCGGGATAGGCGAGCGCACACACTGCTGCGTGCTGCACGGGGTCCGTGTACCGGTCTGACGGTGCCACGTGAGACCGGTCACCGTCGGAGCCGCCACCTGGCCCGAGGAGGGCGTCCCCCACCTCGACGCCGAGCTCGACGGCGCCGCGCCAGGCCTGTCCGACCGACACCACGGTTCCCGCGCGCCACGTGATCACGGCATCACGGTACCGGGCTACTACCGTGGTCCCGTGGCCGACCCGATTCCTCCAGCCGAACGGTTGCTCAATCTCGTCATCGCCCTGGTCAACACCGGGAGCAGGATGTCGAAGGAGCAGATCCGCAGCACGGTCGCGGGGTACGGCGACGCCGCGTCGGACGACGCCTTCGAGCGGATGTTCGAACGGGACAAGGACGCGCTCCGCGATCTGGGTATCCCGATCCTGACGGTGACGGGGCGTGGTCATGGAGACGACATCGGCTATCGCATCGATCAGGACGCGTATGCGATGCCGCAGGTGGACCTCACGGCAGCCGAGCTCGGGGTGCTGTCGTTGGCTGCGCAGTTCTGGCAGGACAGATCGCTTCGAACGGACGCGACGCGCGCCCTGACGAAGCTCCGCGCGGTCGGCTCCGGTCCCGAGGCCGGGGACCTGGTCGCTGGGCTCTCGCCCCGCGTCCCCGCCGCAGGCGCCGCACTCGGGCCGCTCCTCGATGCGGTGCACGCTCGGCAGGCCGTGACGTTCAGCTACCGGGCCGCCAGCACCGGTGAGGTGCGGACCCGGGTGCTGGAGCCCTGGCGACTGCTCGTCCGCGAGGGCGGGTGGTACGTGGTCGGCCTCGACCGCGACCGGGAGTCCGCTCGGTCGTTCCGGCTGAGTCGCATCGAGGGCCCGGTCCGGGGTGTCGGACCGACTGCTGCGTTCGTGGTTCCGGTCGGCATCGACCCCGCCGCGGTTCTGGACTCGCGCCGTGCGGAGACCTCCGCGGTCGCGGTTCTCGCCGTTCGCCCGGAGCGTGCGAGTGCCCTGCGATCCCGTGCGGTCACGGGTGTGGACGGGTCGCCTCAGATGCCCGGCAGCCTGGTGGATCGCGACCTGATCCGCGTGCCCTACACGTCGATCACCGCCTTCGTCGACGAGGTCGTCGGGTACGGAGACGCCGTGGTGGTGCTGGAGCCCAGGGAGCTGCGCGAGCGGGTCGTGGCCCGGCTCCGGGCGGCAGCGGCGCTCGACCCGATGACGGACGTGCCGGGCCCCCCCGCGGGGCCCGACCGGACGCCCGACCGCGCGGGCCGCGAGGAGGTGAACCGTCGTGGCTGAGAGGGCGCCTGATCGGCTGCTGCGTCTGCTCGGGATGATCGCCTACCTGGAGCGCCACGGCGGGGTGCCCGTCGAGGAGCTCGCCGAGCAGTTCCAGGTGTCCCGCCGTCAGGTCGTCGACGACGTCGACACGCTGTGGCTCACCGGAACACCCGGCTACTGGCCGCACGACCTCATCGACTTCGATGCGGCGGCACTCGAGCAGGGTGTCGTCCGCGTGACGCAGAGCCGGGGGATGACCCGTCCGCTCCGTCTGGGGACCCGCGAGGCGATCGCACTGGTCGCCGCGCTGCGCGCGATGCGCGAGTCTCTCGTTGCCGGCCTCGACCCGGACCGCCTGGCCGTGCTGCAGTCCGTTCTGGACAAGCTCACGGCGGCGACCGGTGAGGCCGCGACGATCGTCGACGTGCGCCTCGCCGCCGACGGCGCACCGGCGGTGAACGCTGCCGTGGGAGCGGCGCTGCAGTCAGGGCGTCGGCTCAAGCTCGACTACGTGACCGCGGCGGACGTCTCGGGGGAGCGGGAGGTGGACCCGCTCCGTCTCGTGACGGGCGAGCGGCGGACGTACCTCGTCGCGTGGTGCTGGCGCGCCCGTGCGGAGCGGCTCTTCCGGATGGACCGCGTGCTGTCCGCCGAGGTGCTCGAGGTCCCGGTGGCCGAGCACCCACGGTCGGACCACGAGGACACGTTCCACCCCGACCAGGATGCCGAGCTGGTGACGCTCGAGCTCGAGAGCCGGGCGCGCTGGGTCGCGGAGACGGTGCCTGTCGAGGCGGTCAGGAACCGGGCCGACGGGTCGTTCGAGGTGGACCTGCGCGTGGTCGAGCCGACGTGGCTCCGGCACCTCCTGCTTCAGGTCGCGGGTGACGTCCGTGGCGTGCGGCCGACCAGCGTCGCGGTCGACGTGGCCCACATCGCACGGAGCGCGTTGGATGCGTACGGCACGACGGCACCTGGCCGGGCGTCGGACTGAGTCCGGCCGGATACGCTGACGCCCATGCTGTGGTTCACGGTCTGGACCGTCCTCGTCATCGGGACGCTGGTCGGCGCCTACTTCCTGGGCCGGGACCTCTGGCGCAAGGCACGCGCCCTCCTCGACGAGCTCGGACGGGCGTCGCAGGTCTTCGACGAGATGTCGGCGCGCGCGGCCGCCCTGGCAGACGTGGCTGCCGCGCTCGAAGCAGTGCGGGCCGCACGTGATCCGTTCGCCGACCCGGTGGCGGCTCGGCGGACGCGGGCGACCGTTCACCGGCGCCGTGCACGGCGACGGTCCGCCCGGGAGGAAGGCCGGCGCGAGACGGCGGAGAGCTGGCGGCGCCTCACCCAGTGAGCGTGCGTGCCGATCGACCGGACGCTCAGGTCCGTGCTGACGACGGTGGCCTAGCATGAGCCGCACGACAGGTTCCTACCGAGGAGTCCGATGTTCCGCAACGGTCTGACGCCCGCGCACGTGATCGTGGTGCTGGTCGTCCTCGTGCTCGTGTTCGGCGCCAGGAGGCTCCCCGACGTGGCCAAGAGCGTCGGCCAGTCGCTCAAGATCTTCAAGAGCGAGATCAAGGACCTCACGTCAGCGGACGCGACGACGGCGTCGGCAGCTCCGACCGCGCCACCCGAGCCTGCATCGCCACCGGCACCTGCATCGCCACCGGCACCGCCTGGGCAGACGACCCCGGCCTCGCCGTCGGACTCCACCGCGCCGTCAGACCCGAGCGCCCGGCCACCGTCGCCGCCCCAGCCGGCCGCCGATGCCGATCGGCTGCCGCCGGCCGGTGCCGGCCCTCAGGTCTGACCGTCGATGGCCCGACGTCCGGGCCGCTCCTCGACGGGCGGCCGCATGTCTCTGCGCGCTCATCTGGCCGAGCTGCGCAAGCGCCTGGTGCTCTCGGTGATCGGTCTGCTCCTGGGCGGCATCGTCGGGTGGGTGCTCTACGACCCCGTGTTCGCCGCCCTCCAGGAGCCGCTGATCAGGGCGGGCGCCGCGCGACACGGACAGGTCGCGCTGAACTTCTCCGGCGTCGCGACGTCGTTCGACATGAAGATCAAGGTGTCCCTCTTCCTCGGGGTGCTGGTGACCAGCCCCTGGTGGCTGTACCAGCTCTGGGCGTTCATCACCCCGGGACTCACGCGCAAGGAGCGGTTGTATGCGGTCGGCTTTCTTTCCGCGTCCGTCCCGCTGTTCCTCGTGGGCTCCTACCTCGCCTGGTGGGCCCTGCCGAACGCCGTTGCTCTGCTGACCGAGTTCACGCCGAAGAACGCCGTCAACTACATCGATGCGCAGACCTACCTCAGCTTTGTCATGCGCCTCATCCTCGCGTTCGGGATCGCCTTCCTGCTGCCGGTCGTCATGGTCGCCGTCAACTTCGCGGGCCTCGTGCAGGCGCGCACGTGGGCCCGCGGCTGGCGGTGGGCAGTGATGGCGGCGTTCGTGTTCTCTGCGGTGATGACCCCGACACCCGATGCGATCACGATGATCGTGCTTGCGCTGCCGATCTGCCTGCTCTACTTCGCGGCTGTCGGGATCAGCGCACTGCACGATCGCCGGGTGAACCGCGACCGGCTCGCGCAGGGTCTCCCACGACTGGACGGGACGGTTCCGGATGATGCCGAGCCCCCGCAGCCCGGAGGGTCGGCCCGTTCGTCCGAGACCGACCGGTGAGCCGGCTCGGCGTCGTCGTGAACCCGACGGCCGGTCGGGGGAGGGGAACTGACCTCGGCTCGCACACCACGCGGCTTCTGCGATCGCGCGGGCACGACGTCATCGACCTGTCCGCCGGCACGATCGCCGAGGCTACCCGCAACGCCCGGCGGGAGATCCTCGCCGGCGTCGACGCCCTCGTGGTCGTCGGCGGTGACGGGATGGTCCATCTCGGCGTCAACGTGGTCGCCGGCACCGCGTTGCCGCTCGGGATCGTCGCGGGTGGCACGGGGAACGACATCGCCCGGTCGTTGGGGCTCCCGCGTCATGACGTGCGCGCCTCGCTGCAGGCGATCGAGCACGGACTCGTCCACGAGGCCCGGCCCGTCGACGCGGTGCACGTGAGCACTCCCGAGGGTGACGGTGTCGAGTGGTACCTCGGTGCGTTGTCCTGCGGGGTCGACGCCGCCGTGAACGCCCGGGCCAACGAGCTCAGCTGGCCGCAGGGCGGAGGACGTTACGTTCGGGCGCTCGCCTCCGTGCTCGGCTCATTTCGGCCGTACGGCTTCCGCGTCACGTACGACGACGGCGTCTGGGAGTCCGCCGGCACCGTGGTCGCGGTGGCGAATGCGCCGCTCTTCGGCGGGGGGATGCGGATCGCCCCGGACGCAGCGATGGATGACGGGCTCCTTGATGTCGTGGTCGCGGGTCCGTTCTCGAGGGCCGGAGTCGTCCGGATCTTCCCGGGGATGTACAGCGGTCGGCATGTCCGGCACCCCGACGTCCAGGTCTTCCGGACACGGTCGGTCTTGATCGAGCCCACCGACCTCGGGGGGGCTCCTCCGCGCGCGTTCGCCGACGGCGAGCCCGTCGCGATGCTGCCGCTGCGGGCCGATGTGCGCGTCGGCGCGGTGCACGTCCTTGCGTGAGCAGGCCCGAGCACACTGACCGTAGGCTGACGTTCATGGCCAGCACCTCGCGGTCTCGGTCCACCGCCCCGCCGTCCAGCGCCCCGGCGCCGTCGGCGCCGACGGACGGTCGCAGCCCGGCGGAGCGGTACGCGGCTGCGCGACAGCGTGCCCTCGACTCGCGGAGCGCGCTGTCCCGGTTCCGGACGACGGTGGACTTCGAGCTCGACGAGTTCCAGGTCGAGGCGTGCCGCGCGGTCGAGCAGGGGCGAGGTGTGCTCGTCGCCGCGCCGACGGGAGCCGGCAAGACGATCGTCGGCGAGTTCGCGGTGCACCTCGCCCTGGCGACCGGACGGAAGGCGTTCTACACCACGCCGATCAAGGCACTCTCCAACCAGAAGTACGCCGACCTGGTCCGCCAGCACGGCGCCGACCGGATCGGGCTGCTCACCGGGGACACGACGGTCAACGGCGAGGCGCCGGTCGTCGTCATGACGACCGAGGTCCTGCGGAACATGCTGTACGCGGGGTCGCCGACCCTCGACGGCCTGGGATACGTGGTGATGGACGAGGTGCACTACCTTGCGGACCGGTTCCGCGGACCGGTCTGGGAGGAGGTGATCATCCACCTCGCACCGGACGTCCAGCTCGTCTCGTTGTCGGCCACGGTGTCCAACGCCGAGGAGTTCGGGGAGTGGCTCGAGATGGTCCGGGGCGACACCGCCGTGGTGGTCACCGAGCACCGTCCTGTCCCGCTGGGTCAGCACGTCCTCACCCGTGGTGACCTGCACGACCTGTATGCCGGCCACGTGGATCCGACCGCACCCGGCGTCAATCCGCCGATCAACCCCGAGCTGGCCGCCCTGCTCCGACGGCGCACACCGGACGAGGCGCCCCGAGGTGGAGGCTCCGGGCGTCGCGGCGACCGTGGGTACCGCGGCCGCGGCGGCCCGAGCGCGGGAGGTGGGCACCGACCGGCCTCGCGGTTCGCCGTGGTGGATCTCCTGGACGAGGCCCGTCTCCTTCCGTCGATCTACTTCATCTTCTCGCGTGCGGGATGCCAGGGCGCCGTGGCCCAGTGCGTCGGAGCCGGTCTGCGACTCACCACACCGGCGCAGGAGGCGGAGATCCGCCGCATCGTCGAGGAACGCTGCGCGACGATCCCGGCCGAGGACCTCGACGTCCTCGGCTACTGGGAGTGGAGCGACGCACTGGCCCGCGGGATCGCCGCCCATCACGCAGGCATGCTCCCGTTGTTCAAGGAGACGGTCGAGGACCTGTTCTCCCGGGGGTTGGTGCGCGTCGTCTTCGCGACGGAGACGCTGGCGCTGGGGATCAACATGCCTGCTCGATCCGTCGTGCTCGAGAAGCTCGTGAAGTGGGACGGCCGTGGGCACGTCGACATGACTCCGGGGGAGTACACGCAGCTCACCGGACGTGCGGGGCGCCGAGGGATCGACACGGAAGGGCACGCCGTGGTCGTCGACCACCCCGGTCTCGATCCGGTCGCGCTCGCCGGCCTGGCGTCGAAGCGGTTGTACCCGCTGCGATCGAGCTTCCGCCCGACGTACAACATGGCCGTCAACCTCGTGGCGCAGGTCGGCAGGGAACGGGCTCGAGAGGTGCTGGAGACCTCCTTCGCGCAGTTCCAGGCCGACCGTGGTGTCGTGGGACTGGCCCGGCAGGCACAGGCGCACACAGAGGCACTGGAGGGCTACGCCGAGGCGATGCGGTGCGAGCGGGGCGACTTCGCGCACTACGCCGGTCTGCGGCGTGCGATCACCGAGCGGGAGCGCGAGCTGAGCCGTCAGGCGGGCGCGGTGCGCAGGGCTGCGGTGGCCGCCACGTTGGCCGGTCTCCGACCGGGCGACGTCCTCACGATCCCGTCGGGTCGGCGTCATCTGCACGCGGTGGTGCTGGAGCCTGGTGACGACGCCGGTTTCGACGGGCCGCACCCGGTCGTGCTCACCACCGAACGACAGCTGCGCACGCTCACCGCGTCGGACGTCGGTGACGGAGTGCGGCGGGTCGGTTACATCCGGGTCCCGGGTGATCTCGTCACGCGCAGCGCGGGGGCGCGCCGGGACCTCGCGGCGCGGCTCCGTGCGGCGGTCGAGTCCGGTCGGCTGGGTGGGCACGGGGCAGCGGCGGGC
>DATKTF010000380.1:0-4948 GCA_035531255.1 Cellulomonadaceae bacterium | reverse complement strand
CCACAGGCGCTTGGGCTGGCGTCCCGGGTTGCGCGAGATCACCGCGTTCGCGGCCGAGAGGATGTTCTGCGTCGAGCGGTAGTTCTGCTCGAGCAGGATCGTGGTGGCGTTCGGGTAGTCGTGCTCGAACTCGAGGATGTTCCGGATCGTGGCACCGCGGAACGCGTAGATCGACTGGTCCGAGTCGCCGACGACCGTCAGCTCGCCGGTCTCCCCCGCGAGCTCGCGGACGAGCGTGTACTGCGCGTGGTTGGTGTCCTGGTACTCGTCGACCAGCACGTGCCGGAACCGTCGTCGGTAGTGCTCGGCGACGGCCGGGAACGCCTGCAGCAGGTGGACGGTCGACATGATGAGGTCGTCGAAGTCGAGCGCGTGCGCCTGGCGCAGCCGCGTCTGGTAGCGCGTGTAGACCTCGGCGAGCGTCGCGTCGAACTCGTTCCCGGCACCCGACGCCGCGCCCGATGCCGACCCTGAGGCACGCGCGTAGGTCTCCGGGTCCACGAGCTCGTCCTTGAGGGCCGAGATCTTCGACGCGAGGGCCTTGGCCGGGAACCGCTTGGGGTCGAGGTCGAGCTCGCGCGAGACCATCGTCAGCAGGCGCTGGGCGTCCGCCGAGTCGTAGATCGAGAAGCCGGAGCGCAGCCCGAGGGTCGCCGCCTCCTTGCGGAGGATCCGCACGCACGCCGAGTGGAACGTCGAGACCCACATCGACCGGGCGGCGGTCCCGACGAGCGCCTCGACGCGGTCGCGCATCTCCGCCGCGGCCTTGTTCGTGAACGTGATCGCGAGGATCTCGCCTGGTCGGGCGCGCCCGGTCGCGAGCAGGTGACCGATCCGGTGGGTCAGCACGCGCGTCTTCCCCGAGCCGGCGCCGGCGACGATCAGGAGCGGGCCGCCGGAGTGCACCACCGCGGCCCGCTGCTCGGCGTTCAGACCGACGAGCAGGCGTGCCGCCTCGTCCGCGTCCGGCCGGCCCGTGGGCGCGGAGCCGGTCCGGTCGCCGCCCGGTACCCAGACGCTGCGACCCCCGTCGGTGCGCCCGTCGTCGAGACCGACGTCGTCGGTCTCCGCGTCGTCGTCACGCGGGGCGACCACCGGGAGGCGAGCGGCGACGGAGGGGCCGAATCCGGGCAGGGGCAGGTTCTCGAAGAGCGACGTCATGGCGCCTCTAGCGTAGGCAACGCCACCGACACCTGCGCACGGCCTCCGTCAGGCCCGGTGCACCGCCATCGCGGACTGCAGCCCGGCCGACGTCCCGACGAGCTCGCGCGCCTCGCTGCGGATCGTCTCGAGCTCGCGCGTCGTCTCCTCGGTGCCGTGGCCGACCTCCTCGAGGTTCGCGACCATCGTCCGGCTGTGGTCGGCGACGCTCGAGACGCTCTGCGCCATGGCCGACGTGGTCGCGGTCTGCTCCTCGACGGCCCCGGCGATCGTCACCTGGTAGTCGTTGATCCGTCCGATGATCTCGGCGATCTCGGCGATCTCGGCGGCGGCCTCCAGCACGGCCGCCTGGATGGACTCGACGCGCTCGGAGATCCCGCCGGTGGCCCTGGCCGTCTCCTGCGCGAGCTCCTTGACCTCGCCCGCCACGACGGCGAACCCCTTGCCCGCGTCGCCGGCGCGCGCCGCCTCGATCGTGGCGTTGAGCGCGAGCAGGTTCGTCTGGGCGGCGATCGTCGTGATCACCTTGACGACGCTGCCGATCTCGGCCGACGACTCGCCGAGAGCGGCGACGGTCCGGTTCGTGGTCTCCGCGACGCGCACCGCGTCCGCGGCGATCCGGGCGGCGGCATGGGCGTTCTGGGCGATCTCGCCGATCGACGCGCCCATCTGGTGCGTGCCGGAGGCGACCGTGTCGATGCCCGCACTGACCTGCAGCGCGGCAGCGGTGACGGCGGCCGTCTGACGCTGCACGCCGTCGGCGGTCCGCGCCATCCCGTCGCTGCTCCCGACGAGCCGGCCGGCGGCGGCGTCGAGCTGGGCGACCGCGGCGGCGACCTCGGAGGCGACCGACGCGGAGCGGTCGAGCGTGCGGTTGAGGGCCGCGCCGAGCCGCTCGAGCTCGGTCCGCTCGCGGCCGGTCTCGAGCCGCGTGCTGATGTCCCCGCTCGCGAGGACTCGGGTCGCGTCGCGGATCGGCCGGACGATGCTCCGCCCGACGACCGTGCCGAGGGCGGCCGCGATCGCGAGGATCGCGAGCGCACTGAGGCCGAGGGCACGGGTGTCGGCGAGCGCGAGGCTCTGCACGTCGTCGACGTAGATCCCCGACCCGATGACCCAGCCCCACGGTGCGTACCCGGCGACGTAGGAGAGCTTCGGCTGGGGCTTGTCGGACCCGGGCTTGGGCCACAGGTAGTCGACGAACCCGGCACCGTGCGCCTTGACCTCGTCGACGAACGCGACGAACAGGTGCTTCCCGTTCGGGTCGACCGTCGCGGTCAGGTCCGTACCGTCGAGCTCCGGCTTGATCGGGTGGGCGATCATCGTCGGCGTCATGTCGTTGATCCAGAAGTACTCGTTGCCCGCGTACCGCAGCGAGAGCACGGTGTCGATCGCCGACTGCTTGGCCTGGGCCTCGGTGAGCTTCCCGGCCGTCGCCTCGTCACCGAAGTGCTGGACGATGCCGAGCGCCTCCTGGACGACCGACCGGGTCGCGTTCTCTCGCTCGGTCATGATGCGGGAGCGGATCTGGGCGGCCGCGATCGCGGCGAGGCCGGCCATCCCGAGGGCGACGACGACGAGGACGACGACGAGGCGGGCAGAGATCGACAGTGACGACAGCCGGCGCATGAGGTGCTCCTGGGGGAGAAGAGGACGACTCCCCTCCCCTATCGGCCGAACGGACTGCGCCGTAAGGGGTACGACCGCGGGTCCGTGCGGGCCCACCGACCTGCCGGTGGTCGCACGGGCGGCCGGCTCAGGTCCAGAGCACCGCGAGCGCGACGTTCACGACCACGAGACCGGCGATCGCGCCGAGGAACCGCGTGGTGACCTTCGCCGGCTCGCGGGTCCCGACGATGACCAGCGCGGCCACGACGATCGCGACGACCAGCTTGATGCCGAACTTCGCCATCACGAGCTTCGGGTCGTGCGGGTACACCGAGTCGTGCATCCCGACCATGGCGATGCCGGTGACCAGAGCGGTGAGGATCCCGTGCAGGACGCCCGGTGCGATGCGCGGCGCCTTGAAGGAGACGAGGGTTCCGCCGAGCACGATGGCCCAGCCGAGCAGGTGCAGGACGAGCAGGATGCCGTAGACGATGGTCATGGGCTCACCCTAGGTCACGTGCTGACACCTTGTCGCAATCCTTCTGGTCCTCGACGAACCCCCGGGTGAGGCCGTTCGCATCCCAAGGGGCGGGCACTCCTGGACAGCAGGTGAGACGCCACCTAGCCTCGTCGCGTGACCGACCGACTGAGCGCCCTGTGCGCCGACACCACGAGCGCCCTCGCGCCTCGTGCGTGTTGTTGTCGTTGACCGTCGAGTGACGCGGTCCGCCTCAGCACCTCTCCGCTGAGCGCAGGACACCCGAGCCACCACTCGCCCCACCGGTACGGCCACTGCTTCTCGAGCGGCTTCCCGCACCCGTGCGCGCCTCAGCTGGCCCCAGCGTTCCCCCGCCACCACAGCCCTCGAGCACCACGTCCTCGAGCGGCGGCCCCGAGACCCGAGAGCCGAGCACCGCCATGACTCCCACCCGTACCGTGCCCGCAGCGACCGCCGACGAGGCGGCCGACCCGGCCGCCACCGCGCACCCGCGTGCCGCCCGGCCGAACGGCCAGTGGGCCGTCGACGGCCGCGCGCCGCTCAACGCGAGCGAGGTGATGAAGGCCGAGGACAACGGCCTGAACGTGCGTGAGCGCATCGAGCAGGTGTACGCGGTCCACGGCTTCGACTCGATCGCCGACGACGACCTGCACGGACGGTTCCGCTGGTGGGGCCTGTACACGCAGCGCAAGCCCGGGATCGACGGCGGACGGACCGCGACGCTCGAGCCGCACGAGCTCGAGGACCGCTACTTCATGCTCCGGGTGCGGATCGACGGCGGTGCGCTGACCACCGAGCAGCTGCGCACGATCGGCGGGATCTCGACGGAGCTCGCACGCGACACCGCAGACATCACCGACCGGCACAACATCCAGCTGCACTGGGTCCGCATCGAGGACGTCCCGGAGATCTGGCGGCGCCTCGAGGCCGTGGGCCTGAGCACGACCGAGGCGTGCGGCGACGTCCCGCGCGTGATCCTCGGCAGCCCGGTCGCCGGCATCGCCGCCGACGAGATCATCGACCCGACCCACGCGATCGAGGAGATCGTCCGCCGCCACATCGGCGACCCCGAGCTCGCGAACCTGCCGCGCAAGTACAAGACCGCGATCACCGGGCACCCGAGCCAGGACGTCGTGCACGAGATCAACGACGTCGCGTTCGTCGCGACCGTCCACCCCGAGCTCGGCCCGGGCTACGACCTGTGGGTCGGCGGCGGGCTGAGCACGAACCCCCGCCTCGGCGAACGCCTCGGCGCGTTCGTGACCGAGGACCTCGTCCCCGACGTGTGGGTCGCGGTCACCCAGCTGTTCCGCGACTACGGCTACCGGCGCCTGCGGAACAAGGCCCGCCTCAAGTTCCTGCTCGCCGACTGGGGGGTCGAGCGGTTCCGACGCGTCCTGCAGGACGAGTTCCTCGGCTTCGCGCTGCCCGACGGCCCGCCGGCGCCGAAGCCGACCCGGTCGGGCGACCACGTCGGCGTGCACCGCCAGAAGGACGGCCGGTTCTACGTCGGCGCGGCGCCGTACGTCGGCCGGGTGTCCGGCACCGCGCTTACCGCGGTCGCCGACCTCGCCGACGGGGTCGGCGCGCACAGGATCCGGCTGACGCCGTACCAGAAGCTGCTGGTCCTGGACGTACCAGAGCAGCACGTGGACGCCGTCGTCACCGGTCTGCGGGCGC
>DATKTF010000379.1:0-2418 GCA_035531255.1 Cellulomonadaceae bacterium | reverse complement strand
GCGCCCGCAGCTGAACCCGATCCGCGCGGCTCGGACCGCGGTCCTCGCGAAGGCCTCCTGCTACACGGGGGCGCTGCTCGCCGGCTGGTACCTCTCGCAGGTGCTCGCCGTCGTCGGTGACCTGTCGATCGCGTCGCAGCGAGACCGCGCCCAGGCCGCGGGGGTCGCCGCCGTGACGGCCGTCCTGATGGCGGCCATCGGGCTCCTCGTGGAGTGGTTCTGCCGCGTCCCACCGCCTGCCGAGCCGGAGAAGGAACCGCCGGGATCGGAGCAGGCGGCCCATTGAGCGGTGCGAGACTAGTGGCCATGTCCCTCCCGCACCGCGGCCCGTTCGACCCCGACGACGTCGTCTGGAACCCGGTCTCGGCCAGGCTCGCGTCGGCGCGTCTCGTCGTCGCCTGGCTCGTCGTGGTCGCCGTGCTCATCCCGTCGGTCGTGCTGGGGCTCGCGGTCGGCGCCGTGTGGTCGTGGATTCCGACGATCGTCGTCGTCCTGGTCGCCCTCTGGATCACGCTTCTCATCCCGCGTCAGGTCCGCGCGATCGGCTACGCGGAGCGCGCCGACGATCTCCTCGTGCGCCGCGGGATCATGCTGCGTCGCCTCGTCGTCGTGCCGTACGGCCGGATGCAGTTCGTGGACGTGCAGGCGGGCCCGGTGGCTCGGAGGTTCGGGGTGGCGTCCGTCCAGCTCCACACCGCGTCCGTTGGCACCGAGGCCTCGATCCCGGGTCTCCCTCCGGACGAGGCCGACCGGCTCCGTGACCAGCTCGCGTCGCGTGGTGAGGCGAGGTTGGCGGGACTGTGACCGTCGCCCCACGACACCCGGACGCCGCGGCGCCGGCGCGCGAGCAGGAGGACGGTGCGGTCGCACCGACCAGCAGCGCCGTCTGGCGTCGGATGCACCCGATCACGCCCGTGCTCAAGGGATGGCAGATCCTCGCGGTGCTCCTGGTCATCGTGGGCAACCAGGTCGGGGACAACGTCGTGAACGCCCAGCGTTTCCTCTCGGGCGGGGGATGGCGGTGGGTGCTGCTGGTCCTCGTGGCGACGGCCGTCGTGGGCGGGGCCTGGGCGTCGCTGGCCTGGCGGATGACGAGCTACGCGGTCGACGAGCAGGCGGTGCACCTGCGTACCGGGATCCTCCTGCGCCAGCGACGTCAGGCACGGCTCGACCGCCTGCAGGCCGTCGACGTGGTCAAGCCGTTCCTCGGTCGGGTGTTCGGGCTCGCGAAGCTGACGCTCGAGGTCGCCGGCGGCAGCGGCTCTGCCGTCGAGCTCGCGTTCCTCAAGGAGAGCGAGGCGGATGCCTTGCGCGCGGAGCTTCTCGCGCGCGCGGCCGGCATCCAGCGGACCGGCGGCGACGATCCGGCCCCGGTCGCTCCTGAGCAGCAGGTGTTCGAGCTCGCACCGACCCGGCTGATCGGCTCGCTGCTCTTGTCCAGCACGACGTTCGTGCTGGTCCCGGCGTTGATCGGGCTGACCGTCTGGGCGGTCAGCGTCCGGGAGGTCGCGCCCGTGCTCGCGATGCTGCCGGCGGTCCTCGGTGTCGGTTCTGCCCTGTGGGCCCGCTTCGCCCGTGAGTTCGGCTTCCGCGCCGCGATCTCTCCGGACGGCATCCGGTTGCGCCACGGGCTGCTCGAGCAGCGCGCTCAGACCGTCCCACCGGGTCGCGTGCAGGCGGTTCGTGTCACGCAGGGCCCGCTGTGGCGCGGGCAGGACTGGTGGCGCGTGCAGATCAACGTCGCCGGCTACGGGAGCGGGAAGGGGTCCGAGGACGCCAACGTGCTGCTTCCGGTCGGGAGCCGCGCAGAGGCGTTGCACGCGATCTGGCTGGTGCTTCCCGATCTCGGGGTCCCCGACCCGCGCGAGACGCTGCAGGTCGCGCTCTCGGGCTCGGGAGCGGAGCGGGGCTTCCTCACGATGCCGCGGCGGTCGCGATGGCTCGACCCGTGGGGGTGGCGCCGTCGCGGCGTGCTGGTGACCGACCGTGCCCTGCTGATCCGGTCGGGGTGGTTCGTCCGGCACCTGATCCTCGTCCCGCACGAGCGGACGCAGTCCCTGGCGCTTCAGCAGGGCCCGTGGCAACGCGCTCTCGGGGTCGCGTCGGTCACGGTGCACTCGACGCCGGGCCCGGTCTCCCCGGTGATCGCGCACCTGGACGCCGCCGACGCGACGCGACTGCTCACCGAGCAGGCGGACCGCGCCCGGGTGGCGCGAGCGGGGGCCGGCCCCGAGCAGTGGATGTCTCGACCAGCGAGCAGGACGGTCGACCGTGGCTGAGCCGCTGCGCGCGTCGTCGCGGCCAGGCCGGCTGGACGTGGGGGTGGTCGGCGCCGGTCGCGTGGGCGCGGTGCTCGGCAGCGCGCTGCGCAGCGCCGGTCATGTCGTCGTCGGCGCGAGCGGCATCTCGGCGGACTCG
>DATKTF010000378.1:0-2124 GCA_035531255.1 Cellulomonadaceae bacterium | reverse complement strand
AGGGCCGTGCCCGGCATCCACACCTCGGAGATGACCCGCTTGCCGAGGATCGTGTCCGGCGTCCCGTCGGTCAGACCCGGCTGCCACAGGTACCGGCCGTAGGTGTCCTTCAGGGTCCGCAGGAGCCCGACCGTGACGTCGTTCGTGATCCACGCCGCGGAGGCCGCGGCCCGGTACTGCGGGATCACCGAGTAGTACAGGGAGATCAGGTCGTCGAAGTTCGGCGCACCGACCACACCCGTCGCCCCGGTCTTGCCGAGGGTCGTCAGGGTCGTGATGCCGGTCGGCTGGGTCGTGCCCGTGCCCACGACCAGGCCCTGGCCGATGAGGTTGCCGATCGCGCGGCCGGCCTGCATCGCCAGGTACCCCTGGAGGTCCACGCCGGTGTCCTCGATGAGCTCGTTCGCCACCGAGATGAGCAGACCCGCCTTGTACGCCTTCAGGGACCGCTGGGCGAACGCCGGGTCGGACTCACCCAGCGGATCCTGCGCGGCACCCCACGTGGCGGTCGAGTGCGACGTGGTCGTCGGCAGCTGGATCTCGTTGCCGTCGTTGGTCTGCAGGACCGTGATGCCCGACTGCAGCATCTGCGACGCGTTGATCAGGTGCGCCCACAGCTGGTTGTAGAAGTTCGTCGGCTGGGTCGCCCCACCGGCCGCGGCCGTGAGCCCGGACAGGCCCGCGCGCTGCTCCCGGTAGGCGCTGGCGGCGCGAACCTCGGTGACCGTCGGGTTGATGTCGTAGGCGCGGGTCTCACCGCGCAGGAACGCGCGCAGCGCCTCGGACTCGTTCGCCTTGGCCGGTGCGTGGGCCGGGTTCACCGGCGCCTCGGCGAGCTTGCGCAGCGACTCCTCGGACGCCGTCGCGTTCGCCTCGTCCTCGAGCAGCTTGTCGACCATCGCCCGGGTGGCGTTCAGGTCCTCGGTCATCTTCGCGTAGGAGGCCTGCTCCTCGGCGGTGAGCTTGCGCTCGTCCTTGGTGGCCCCATCGAGAAGCGCCTTGGCCTGCTCCCAGGTCTTGGCCCGCTGCTCGAGGAGCATCGTCGTGTAACCGCTCACGGTCGTTCTCCGTTCTGGCATGCGAAAGCCCCCGGTCGGATGACACGGGGGCTGGGGTTGTGCGGGCCGCGGTGGTTGTCGACCTGCCGCGAAGGTGATGCCTACTTCAGGGCGTCGAGCTCCAGGGATGCGAGCAGGACAGATGCCGGGACCGAGTGCGTGGCGCGCTGCTCGGTCGGCGACGGGTCAGACCGCGGCATCGGCGTCGACGCGGCGGGGTCAGGGGCCGGATCGGCATCGTCGTCGACGTCGTCCGGGTCGGGAGAGGGCACCTGCAGGTAGGTCGCGAGCGCGTCCTGGGCCTGGTCGACGATGGTGTCCACCGCGGTGAACCAGCCCATCGCCTGGGTGAGCATGTTCACGTCCGGGGCGTCCAGGGCGCGGGCCGACGGGGCCGGCTTGCCGAGCACGAGACCGGACGCGGCGAGGTGGCGCAGACCCACGGACGCGTCCAGGTACGCCGGGGAGTTGACCGGGGCGACGTCGACGAGCTGGACCTGCAGGAGCGTGCGCATCGGGAAGCCCTGCGGGGTGAAACCCCAGTCGTCCTCGATGCAGTAGAACGCGAACGAGGAGTAGCGCAGGTCACCGCGAGCGGCGAGCACCGAGGAGTCACGCCCGGCCGTGGTGTCCGGCAGCGGCACGTCATAGGTGAGCCCGACGTCGTCCAGGGACAGGACCAGCGTCCCGGCCTCCGTGGTGCCGAGCAGGGAACCGTCGTCGTGGTTCGCCCGGCACAGCACGCGCACGTTGTCCGCGAGGGACTTCGTGAACGCGCCCGGGTCGATGCGCTCGACGAACCCGCCCAGGTTCTGCGACAGGACGTTGAACTTCGCCGCGTACCCGTGCAGGGTGCCCAGAGAACCGTCGCCCGCGGCGCGCAGCTCGACGACCTGTGCGACGTTGCGGCGCTCGAGATCACGCATTCGGTCCTCCTGAAGGTCCGGGGCTTGCTGGGGCGGCGACCGGTGCGGCCACCACCGAGGAGTTGCTGCGGTACCACGCCTGCCACTGCGCGGCTTCCTCTTCGGTCAGCGGCGGCTTGTCCTCCGCTGCGCGCGCCTCG
>DATKTF010000377.1:0-2873 GCA_035531255.1 Cellulomonadaceae bacterium | reverse complement strand
GGGGCGCGCGCAGGTGCTCGCGATCCTGGCGTACGACCGCGAGTCGCCCGCCGCGATCGCCGGTGCCCTGCTCGCCGCTCGTGAGAACGCGCGCCGGGCCCGCGAGGTGATCTCGACCGAGCTGTGGGAGGCGGTCAACGCGACCTGGAACCAGCTCCCGTCCCATCTCGACCTGTCCCGGCCGCACGAGTACTTCCGCTGGGTGCGCGAGCGCGCGGCCGTCGTCGCGGGGATCGTCGACTCGTCGACCGCGCGAGACGACACGTGGCGTTTCCTCGTGCTCGGTCGGTCGATCGAACGCGCCGACATGACGGCGCGGCTCCTGACGATGCGGGCGCTCGCCGGCGCCGGCGGGCCGACGTGGTCGACGCTCTTGAGGTCCTGCGGGGCCCACGAGGCCTACCTGCGCCGTTACCGGGGCATCGACTCGGACGACAGCGCGGCAGGGTTCCTGCTCCGCGACCAGCTCTTCCCGCGCTCCATCGTGCATGCGCTCGCCGAGGCCGAGGCATGCCTCTCCGTCCTCGGTCCGCCCGGTGAGCGGGCGACCGAGGACGCGGCCCGGATGCGGCTCGGGCATGCCCGCACGAGCCTCGAGTACCGGCCGCTCCGTGACGTCCTCGACCGGCTCCCCGGCAAGATGGAGACGGTCCAGCGTGCGTGCTCGGCGGCGAGCGACGAGGTGCGTGCACGCTACTTCCCGTCGCGAGCCACGACGACCTGGGTGGGAGAAGCGCTGTGACGGAGGAGTGCGCATGACACGCCTGAGAGTGGTGCACACGACCACGTTCCGGTACGCGGGAGCGGTGACGGCCTCGTTCAACGAGGCGCGGCTGACGCCGGTGTCGGACCACGGCCAGACGGTGCTCGCGGCGACGCTCGACGTGGAGCCGTGCACCTGGCGCCACGACTACCGGGACTACTGGGGGAGCGCCGTGACCGCGTTCGAGGTCTCGACCCCGCACGCGACCCTCGCCATCACGGCCGCCTCACGCGTCGACGTGCACCCACCGCACGCGACGGCGCCCGACGTCGGCTGGGAGGACCTGCGTGGCGCCCAGGTGACCGACCGCCTGGCCGAGCTGCTCGCCGACACGCCGACGACCGCGGCACCGGCCGAGGTCGTCGCGCTCGCGGCGGACGCGGCACGCGGGCTCGCGCCGGCCAGAGCGGCCGAGGCGATCTGCCTCCTGCTGCGCGACGAGCTCGAGTACGTGCCCGGAGCGACCGCGGTGCACACCCCGGCGACCGAGGCGTGGGATGCGCGAACAGGGGTGTGCCAGGACATGGCGCACCTCGCGCTCGGTGCGCTGCGGAGCGTCGGCATCCCGGCCCGGTACGTCTCCGGTTACCTTCACCCGACGCGAGGCGCCCAGCCCGGCCAGACCGTCACCGGTGAGTCCCACGCCTGGGTCGAGTGGTGGACCGGTCAGTGGACAGGCTTCGACCCGACCAACCGGGCAGCTGCGGGGGAGCACCACGTCGTGCTCGCCCGTGGTCGCGAGTACCAGGACGTCGCGCCGTTGCGCGGGATCTACGCGGGTACGAGCACGGACGCGCTCGACGTCCAGGTGCACATCACCCAGGAGGCCTGACGCGATTCACCGTCCGGACATCGACGGCATCGATGTCGCCCGGTCCGTGGGATCATGGGCCAGGCCGTCCCGGCAGCCGGCGGTGCCTTCCGTCCTCGTGACCGATACCGCCGCGCTGAACCCGGCGTCACCCGCGACGAACCCGCCGCCGACCTCGACCCTCCGGAGTACCTTCGCGTGTCCCCGATCCCCAGCGCCGACCAGCTCGGCCGCATCCGCCCGTCGGCCACGGCCCCCGAGCTGTTGCGCAACTTCTGCATCATCGCGCACATCGACCACGGGAAGTCGACGCTCGCCGACCGCATGCTCCAGCTCACCGGGGTCGTCGACGCGCGGTCGATGCGCGCGCAGTACCTCGACCGGATGGACATCGAGCGCGAGCGCGGGATCACCATCAAGTCCCAGGCGGTGCGGATGCCTTGGGCGGTCGCGGACGGGTCCGGCGGATCGACGCCGTATGCCCTCAACATGATCGACACCCCGGGCCATGTCGACTTCACCTATGAGGTCTCGCGCTCGCTCGCGGCCTGCGAGGGCGCGGTGCTGCTCGTCGACGCAGCGCAGGGCATCGAGGCGCAGACCCTGGCGAACCTGTACCTCGCGATGGAGAACGACCTCACGATCATCCCGGTCCTCAACAAGATCGACCTGCCGGCCGCACAGCCGGAGAAGTACGCGGACGAGATCGCCGGCCTGGTCGGCGGCGACCCGGCCGACGTGCTCCGCGTCTCCGGGAAGACCGGTGCCGGTGTCCTCGAGCTGCTCGACCGGATCGTCGAGCGTGTCCCGGCCCCCGGTGGCGACCCCGACGCGGCGGCGCGGGCGATGATCTTCGACTCGGTTTACGACACGTACCGCGGCGTCGTGACCTACGTGCGCGTCGTCGACGGGCAGCTCAGCCCGCGCGAGCGGATCGTCATGATGTCGACCCGTGCCACCCACGAGCTGCTCGAGATCGGCGTGATCTCGCCGGAGCCGATCCCGACCGACGGGCTCGGGATCGGCGAGGTCGGCTATCTCATCACCGGTGTCAAGGACGTGCGGCAGTCGAAGGTCGGCGACACCGTCACGAACGCGAGCAAGCCGGCCGTCACGGCGCTCGCGGAGTACCACGACCCGCGCCCGATGGTGTTCTCGGGCCTGTACCCGATCGACGGCTCGGACTACCCGCTGCTGCGCGACGCCCTCGACAGGCTCAAGCTGAACGACGCCGCGCTGCACTACGAGCCCGAGACCTCCGTGGCCCTCGGCTTCGGTTTCCGGGTCGGCTTCCTCGGG
>DATKTF010000376.1:0-2997 GCA_035531255.1 Cellulomonadaceae bacterium | reverse complement strand
GCAGGGACGGGTCCGCGGCGACGAGCTCCTCGAACCGCGCCAGGCTCGCGCCGTGCTGGTCGGAGCCGCCGAGGGCGGTCGGGAAGGCGCGCAGGACGTCACCCTCGGCCGCGAGCGTCATCAGCTGACTCAGGACGCGCTCGCGGTGCTCGGCCATCGAGAGGCCCTCGATCCGCGCAAATCGCGGGTCGCCCGCGAGGGTGCGCGCCGCGAGGCGCATCTCCGCCCATCGGCCGAGCAGCAGGGTGGCGAGAGAGTCGACGTCGACGACGGGCTCGGGGGCCGGTGCGGCGGTGGTCGGGCGTTCGGCGGTTGCGGTCATCGGGTCTCCTGGTCGGGGGTCTGACGGCGGTCGGGCGGGTGCGGCGCCTGCCGGTCCGGGCTGCCGCGGTCGCGGGTGAGGAACCCGACCGGGCCGGCCCAGAGCCAGCTGGCGATCTGGCGCGTCAGCTCGTCGCGGCTCGGTGTCCCCGGCTGGCCCTGCTGCGCCATCCACCACTCGCCTGCGCCGCGCACGAACCCGACGGCGCCGGCCGCCCACGACTGCGCGAGGGCCGACGTCGGCCCCGGCACCGTGACGCCGCTCTCGGTGAGGGCGCGGACGAACGGCGTGGCGACCATCGCGGTGACCGCGTCGAGGAAGTGCACCATCGGGGCACCGGACTCGGGCTGCCGCGTGACGAACGAGTAGACGTGCGGCGAGGACTCGACCATCTCGAGGTACACGGCGACCATCGAGCGGAGTCCGTCGCGGGGCGTGTCCGCCGAGCGCAGCGCACCCTCGAGCGCACCCTCCATCTGGAGCAGGACGGCGTCGGCGAGGGCGATCTGCAGCCCGGTCTTGTCCGCGAAGTAGCGGTAGACGATCGACTTCGAGGTGCCCGCGGCCGACGCGATCTCGTCCATCGACACGTCCGGACCCTGGTGGTGGACCACGCGGCGGGCGATGCGCACGAGCTCGGCTCGGCGCGCCTCGCGATGGTCCGCCCATCGGGTGGAGCGGCCGTCCGGCTGCAGCGGGTCGGGGTGACCGTGCTCCGACGACGCCGTCGGAGCCGGTGTGATCTGGCTCACGAAACCGACGGTATCAGGTACTCTGGGTCTCGGACATACCATCGGACCAACGAGATCGCCTGGGACTGAGGTCCCTGATCGGTAGAACCTCCTGAAGAACAGAACCTCCCGAACCGCAGAACAGCCGAACCAGCCGCCCTCCGGCAGCACGCACCTCAGCAACGACGCGAGAGGACCTTCATGCCTGCAGCACGACGCGAACCCGCCACCCCGAGCGGCACGCCCACCCGGCGTGCGGCCGTGATCGGCGGTAACCGCATCCCGTTCGCCAAGGTCGGCGGCCCGTACCGCGACTCGTCGAACCTCGACATGCTCACCGCCTCGCTCGACGGCCTCGTCGCGCGGTTCGGTCTTCAGGGCGAGCGCATCGGGGAGGTCGCCGCAGGCGCGGTCCTCAAGCACTCACGCGACTTCAACCTGACACGCGAGGCCGTGCTCAGCTCCGCGCTCGCCTCGGAGACCCCCGCGTACGACCTCCAGCAGGCCTGCGCGACGGGTCTCGAGGCGGTCGTCGGGCTGAGCAACAAGATCCGGCTCGGTCAGCTCGACTCCGCGATCGCGGGTGGCGTCGACAGCGCGTCCGACGCCCCGGTCGCCGTGAGCGACGGGCTGCGACGCGCCCTCCTCACGTTCTCGCGCGCCCGCAGCTCCCGGCACAGGCTCGCGGCCCTCGCCGGGATCCGGCCGGCCGACCTCGCGCCGTCGACACCGACCACGGCCGAGCCGCGCACCGGTCTCTCGATGGGCGAGCACCAGGCGCTGACCACCGCGCAGTGGGGGATCACCCGGGAGGCCCAGGACGAGCTCGCCCTGCTGAGCCACCAACGCCTCGCGGCCGCGTACGACGCCGGGTTCTTCGACGACCTCGTCACGCCGTACCGCGGTCTCGTCCGCGACCAGAACCTCCGCGCCGACACCTCGGCGGAGAAGCTCGCGGCGCTCAGGCCGGTCTTCGGCACGCACCTGCCGACGCCGGCGACGATGACTGCGGGCAACTCCACACCCCTCAGCGACGGCGCGTCGACGGTGCTGCTCGGCTCCGAGGAGTGGGCGCACGCGCACGCGCTGCCCGTCCTCGCGTACGTCGTCGACGCCGAGGTCGCGGCCGTGGACTTCGTGCACGGGAAGGACGGACTGCTGATGGCACCGGCGTTCGCCGTGCCTCGACTGCTGGCACGGCACGGGCTGACGCTCGACGACCTCGACCTCCTCGAGATCCACGAGGCCTTCGCGTCGACCGTGCTGACGACCCTGGCGGCCTGGGAGGACGAGGCGTTCGGTCGCGAGCGGCTCGGCCTCGACGGTGCGTTCGGCACCGTCGACCGGAACCGGCTCAACGTCAACGGGTCGTCGTTGGCGGCGGGGCACCCGTTCGCCGCCACCGGTGGGAGGCTCGTGGCGACGACGGCGAAGCTCCTCGCGGCCCGCACGGCCGAGACCGGCCGCCCGACCCGTGCACTCATCTCGGTCTGCGCAGCCGGTGGACTGGGTGTCACCGCGATCCTGGAGGCGGCATGACCGACACGTACCTGCACCTGGTCAACTCCGGGTTCACCAAGAAGCTCGCGAAGCAGCTCGGCCTCCCCCGCCCGGCCCCACTGCGGCGCCATCGTCCGGGCGACCCGCTCGTGGACGGCCCGGTGCTCGTGATCGGCCTCGGGGGCCAGGACGGCGCGACCACCCCGCAACCGGACGCCGACGCGCTCGCGCAGCTCCTGGCCGGTACGGGCGACACCCTCGGATGGGACCTGGACGTCCACCGCCACGTCGCCACGACCGACACCGTGAGGGCCGTCGTCCTCGTCCTGTCCGACGTCGAGCACCCCGACGACCTCGCCGCGCCGGTCGCCGCTCTCGCGGCCGTGCTGCGCCGGCTCGCACCGGGCGGTCGGGTCGTGACGATCTCACGGACCTCGACGGCGG
>DATKTF010000375.1:0-3562 GCA_035531255.1 Cellulomonadaceae bacterium | reverse complement strand
GCGCTGCTCGGCGCTGCGCGGCTCGAGATCGGCAAGCGCGGTGGCCTGATCGACGAGAGCCAGTGGTCCTTCGTGTGGGTCGTCGACGCGCCGCTGTTCAAGCCGACCGGGGAGGACGACGACGTCGCCGTCGGTGGTGGTTCGTGGACGGCCGTGCACCATGCGTTCACCTCACCGACGCCGGAGTGGATCGGCCGGTTCGAGGATGACCCGGGTGCTGCGCTGGCCTACGCGTACGACATCGTGTGCAACGGCAACGAGATCGGTGGCGGATCGATCCGTATCCACCGCCGCGACGTGCAGGAGCGGGTCTTCGCCGTGATGGGGATCGGCGAGGAGGAGGCGCAGGAGAAGTTCGGCTTCCTGCTCGACGCCTTCGCCTTCGGTGCGCCGCCGCACGGCGGGATCGCCTTCGGCTGGGACCGTATCCTCACGCTGCTCACGGGGTCGGCGTCGATCCGCGACGTGATCGCGTTCCCGAAGTCCGGCGGCGGGTACGACCCGCTGACCGGCGCGCCGGCTCCGATCAGCGCCGAGCAGCGGCGCGAAGCCGGCGTCGACGCTGTGGTGAAGCCCGACCAGCCCGGTGTCGACACGCCTCCTGCGGGTGGGCCGGCGCCGCACGTGGAGTGAGCGCCGATCCCGCCCCGGCGTGGTGGCACGCGGCCGCGACCCGGGTCGCGGAGCTGCCTGCGCCGTGGTGCACCGAGCCGTACCTGCTCGGCGAGCATGCGCTGGCCACGGTGGTCTCGGCCTGGGGGACCGGCACGGCGCTGGTCGCGATCGTGGACGGGCTCGGTCGCGAACGGGGGCTGTTCGGCGTGGGGCGCGCCGAGGACGTGGCCGAGGTCCTCGAGTCGATCACCCGTGCGGATGAGCTCGTCCCGCACGACGCCCGCTACGGGACGATCGCACGGGGCGCCGTGGAGCTCCTCGCGCCCGAGGTGCGTCACGCCGTCGGCCTCGGCGGAGCCGGATCGTCCTGGGACTGGATGTGGACGGATGGCCCGCTGCGCGTCGCCGACCACGCACGCGCGGAGCGTCTTCCGCTCGGACCGGGCACCACCGACGAGGTCAGGGAGTTCCTGTCCCGGGGCCATCCCACGGCCAGCACCGCCCCGGACGATCCCCGACTGATCGGCTGGTGGGGCGTGCGCGAGAGTGGGACCCTGCATGCCGCCGTCGGCGCGATCCAGCTCGCGCCCGGCATGGCACCGCACCTCGTGTCGCTCGGCGTCGATCCGGGGGTACGCGGTCGTGGGCTCGCCGGTCAGGTGCTCGCCGCAGCCGTCGAGGACTGCCTCCGGGTTCGACCGACCTACGGCCCGTCGTCGGTCAGCCTCGGGCTGTACGCCGACAACGACGTGGCACGGCGCGTCTACCTGCGACTAGGACTCGAGCTCCGCCACGGCTTCACGTCACGGCGCCTCGACGGAACCCCGGACGGGTAGCGGTCAGGAGTCGCCGAGCAGGTCGGCGAAGGACGGTGCGCCGGCGAACGGGTCGACCGGCCGGGAGGCCGGGCGCGCGACGACCGCAGCTGCGAGCTCGGTCGCCGCACGGGTGATCCGCGCCGGCAACGAGGCGACGGCGTCCGTCCCGCCCGCCCAGTCGTCGGTCGCGGCGAAGACCGAGGTGGTCACCGTCTCCGCGTGGAGGTAGGTGAACAGGGGACGTACCGAGTACTCGAGCGCCAGGGAGTGGCGCGGTGTCCCACCGGTGGCTCCGAGGAGCACCGGCATCCCGACCAGAACGTCCTTGTCGAGGATGTCGACGAAGGACTTGAACAGGCCGGAGTAGGTCGTCGTGTAGAGCGGCGTGACCGCGATGAGCGCGTCCGCCCCGGTGACCGCCTCGAGTGCTCCGCGCAGCGGGCCGGAGGGGAACCCGGTGAGCATCGCGTTGACGACGTCGTGGGCGACGTCGCGCAGCTCGATCGTCTCGACCGTGGCCGTGACGCCGATGCGTGCGAGCTCGTCGACGGTAGCCTGGGCGAGGCGGTCCGCCAGCAGTCGGGTCGAGGACGGCTTCCCCAGCCCCGCGGTGACGACGGCGATCCTGCGCGCGTTCACGCGCGCTCACCCGACACGGCGTCCGCGGCGGTGAGGTCGTCCTCGGCCGTCCGCCCGGTCCAGCGGTCCGGCGCGGGCGCGTCGTGCTCCGGTGCGGCGGATCGGGCGGCGCGTACGGCCGCGACCCGCGCGGCGTGCGTGGGCGCCTCGGGGACCGATGCGGGTCGGTCGGAGGCCATCTCGGCGCGAAGCACCGGCACGACCTCGCCACCGAGGATGTCGAGCTGGTCGAGGACCGTGCTGAGCGGGAGCCCCGCGTGGTCCATCAGGAACAGCTGCCGCTGGTAGTGCCCGACGTCGTGCCGCATCGCGGCGTATCGGTCGATCACCTGCTGCGGGCTCCCGACCGTGAGCGGTGTCTGAGCGGTGAACTCCTCGAGCGACGGGCCGTGACCGTACACCGGGGCCTCGTCGAAGTAGGGGCGGAACTCGCGCACCGCGTCCTGCGAGCGCGCGCGCATGAAGACCTGGCCGCCGAGCCCGACGATCGCCTGCTCGGCGGTGCCGTGGCCGTAGTGCTCGAACCGTTCGCGGTAGTACCGGACCATGGACCGGGTGTGCTCCATCGGCCAGAAGATGTTGTTGTGGAAGAACCCGTCGCCGTAGTAGGCGGCCTGCTCGGCGATCTCGGGGCTCCGGATCGAGCCGTGCCACACGAACGGCGCGACACCGTCGAGCGGTCGCGGGGTCGACGTGAAGCCCTGCAGCGGCGTGCGGAAGCGGCCCTCCCAGTCGACGACCTCCTCGTCCCACAGCCGACGGAGCAGCGCGTAGTTCTCGACGGCCAGCGGGATCCCCTGGCGGATGTCCTTGCCGAACCACGGGTAGACCGGGCCGGTGTTGCCGCGTCCCATCATGAGGTCGACGCGACCGTCGGCGATGATCTGGAGCATCGCGTAGTCCTCGGCGATCTTCACCGGGTCGTTGGTGGTGATCAGGGTGGTCGCGGTCGAGAGCTGGATCGTGGAGGTCGTCGCGGCGATGTAGCCGAGCAGTGTCGTGGGGGAGGAGGGCACGAAGGGCGGGTTGTGGTGCTCACCCGTGGCGAAGACGTCGAGGCCGACGTCCTCCGCGTGCCTCGCGATCGTCAGCATGGCTCTGATCCGCTCGGCCTCGGTCGGGGTGCGACCGGTGGTCGGGTCGGTGGTGACGTCGCCGACGGTGAAGATGCCGAACTGCATGTCAGGTACCTCGTCCTAGTCGATGCGTTTGCATGTACAGCCGCCCCAACAGGGGCCTCGGCGCGACTATTCCCGATGGCCGGAGACGGCGCCGCGCCTGTGGGCGAGGGTCGTCACCACCGGGTCGGTGGGTCGATCTCGTCGGTCAGGCTCTGGTGCGGGCGCGGCGGTTCGTCGAGCTCGGGGACGCCGATCAGCGCGCCGGGGCCCGCATCTGCAGACAGCACCACGGGTCGCGCCGCGAACGACCGTCTCCACACCGCGCGCAGGATCCACCACGCCGCAGCGCCGAGACCGCAGAGCAGGAGG
>DATKTF010000374.1:0-2057 GCA_035531255.1 Cellulomonadaceae bacterium | reverse complement strand
GACCGCGGTCACGGCCTGACGGCAGGACCGCCGCTCACGCCGCGGTGACCGCGCCCGAGGAGCCCCGCACCGTGACCGGTGCGTCCTCGATCTCGTCGTCACCGTGCAGGACCTGGACGTGCGGGCGGTGCAACACCTGGTACTGGACCTGGAGGTTCCAGCGTCGCCGCGTCCACAGGGCTGCTCCGCCGGCGACGAGCAGGGCCGTGATCGACCCGATCCCGATCGACCAGCGCGCCCCGAACTGCTCGCCGATCCACCCGACGATCGGCGAGCCGATGGGGGTCGCCCCGAGGAACACCATCATGTACAAGGCCATCACGCGCCCCCGTACAGCAGGCGGGGTACTCATCTGGATCGCCGAGTTCGCCGCCGTCATCATCGTCAGCGAGGCGAGGCCGACGGGGATGCTCGCGACCGCGTAGGACGCGTAGGTCGGCATCAACGCCATGACGCCGCTCGCGATGCCGAATGCGAACGCGGATCCGACGACGAGCCGCACGCGCGGTCGCTCACGGCGCGCCGCGAGCAGCGCGCCCGAGAGCGACCCGATCGCGAGCACCGAGCCGAGGATCCCGTACTCACCCGCACCCTTGCCGAAGACCGTGCGGGCCATCATGGCGCTCGTGAGCTGGAAGTTGAGGCCGAAGGTCGAGACCACCCCGACGACCATCATGATGACCAGGATGTCGCTGCGACCTCGGACGTACCGCATGCCCTCACGGATCTGGCCGCGTGCGCGGGCCGTGCTCGGCAGCCGACGGAGCTGGTCGACCTTCATCACGACGAGCGCGACGATCGTCGCGCCGAAGGTCACGCCGTTGATCATGAAGACCCAGCCCGTGCCGACCCAGGCGATCATGAGCCCGGCCACCCCCGGCCCGATCAGTCGGGCGGCGTTGAACGAGGCGCTGTTGAGTCCGACGGCGTTCGAGAGCTTGTCCTGCGGGACCAGCTCGGCGACGAAGGTCTGCCGCACCGGCCCGTCGACGGCGGAGACGCACCCGAGCAGGGTGGCGAAGACGTAGACGTGCCACAGCTGGGCATGGCCGCTGAGCACCAGCACTCCGAGACCGAGCGCGAGGACACCCAGCCCCGCCTGGGTAGCCATCAGGAGCTTGCGGCGGTCCACCCGGTCGGCGAGCACCCCGGCCCACGCCGAGAGCGCCAGGACCGGGGCGAACTGCAGCGCGGTGACGATGCCGACGGCGACGCCCGAGTTCGCCGACAGGACGGTGAGCACGAGCCAGTCCTGCGCGACGCGCTGCATCCACGTCCCGACGTTCGACACGAGGGCACTCGCGAACCACAGGCGGTAGTTGTGGAAACGCAGCGAGGCAAAGGTCGAGTTCACGCAGGTCTACTTCCAGCAGGGCACGGTCAGGATCATCGGGTGGATGCTCGGGGGGTCGGGCGGTGCGGTCATCCGGCCGCGATCCTGCGGAGGAGCTCGCTCGACCGGGCCAGCACGGCCCGCTCCTCCGCGGTCAGGGCGCCGAGCCGGCGGGTCAGCCACGCGTCCCGGCGGCGGCGGGTCTCCCGGAGCTCGGCGACACCCGCCTCGGTCACCGAGACGAGCACCTGGCGGCCATCGGTCGGGTGCTCCGACTTGTGGACGAGGCCGAGCTCGTCGAGCGCGTTGACGGTCCGGGTCATCGACGGCGGGCGCATCCGCTCGTGGTCCGCGAGCGAGCCGGGCGACATCGGTCCGAACTTGTCCAGCACCGACAGCACCGCGTACTGGCCGTCCGAGAGGTCGGCCTCGCCACGCTGGCTGCGGAGCTGTCGGTGCACCCTGCTCACCGAGATCCGGAGCTCGGCGCTCAGGGTCGCGGGACGGCAGCTCGACACCGAGGGCGGCGCAGGCTCGGTGGGGCGGGCGACGTCGGCCGCAGGGGGAAGGGAAGAGCGCATACCATGAGTCTACGTCATTACCCTAGGTAATGACTAGTCGACAGCCGTGCGCCCCGGATCATCCGGTCGACCCGCGTCAGGTCGGCACCGGTCCGGCACCCGCGACCGTCCGATCGGCACCCGACCGGCACCGGTCCGGCACC
>DATKTF010000373.1:0-5772 GCA_035531255.1 Cellulomonadaceae bacterium | reverse complement strand
CGAGGCGGTGCAACGGCTCGACCGGGCGCCGGTCACCGGCGCACCGCTCGACGCGGTGATCGTGACGGGCGACCTGACCGACAACGCGCAGCGCAACGAGCTCGCCTGGTACACGTCGCTGATGGCCGGCGGCGTGCTCGCCCCGCGCAGCGGCGACCCGCGCCACAGCGGCTGGGTCGGTGCGGTCGACGCCGTGTGGTCGCCGTCGTACTGGCATCCGGACGGTGCGCCGTCCGGGGAGGCGCCGGACCGTCCGACCGCACTGTACGGTTACCCCGTCGTGCCCGGTCTGGTCGAGGCGGCGCGCGCGCACGTCCTGTCGCCGGGGGCGGGTTTGCCCTGGTACAGCGTCCATGGCAACCACGACGCGCTGCTGCAGGGAACCGTCGCCCCCGACCCGGTGCTGCGCCGGCTCGCGACGGGGGACGAGCGGGTCGTCGACCTCGCGGTGGGCCAGACGCCGCTCGTCATCCTCGAGGGAGCCGCGCCGATCGGCCCGGCGCGCTACACGCACGACGCGACCTCCCCGCGCGAGTCCGTGACCGCCGACCCGTCCCGCGCCCTCGTGCGACCTGGGGAGTTCGACGAGGCCCACGCCGAGACGGACCAGCACGGGGCGAGCCGCGTCGCCGGGAACGGCAACGCGTGGGTGTGCGACATCGGGCAGGTCCGGGTGATCGCGATCGACACCGTGAACCCGCACGGCGGGTGGCAGGGATCGGTCGACGCCCAGCAGCTCGCGTGGCTCTCGGACCAGCTCGACCGTGCGCGCGGGCGGTACGTGGTGGTCACGTCGCACCACCCGTCGTGGACGTTGACTAACCCCTACGCGCCCGACGGCTCACCGCGGCGGCACCTCGCGGACGACGTGCTCGGTCTGCTGCTCCGTCACCGGGGAGTGGTCGCGTGGCTCGCCGGTCACGTGCACGCGCACACGCACGTGTGGCACCAGGCGCCGGACCGCGACGGGGGACTGTGGGAGATCACGACGTCGTCCCTGGTCGACTGGCCGCAGCAGCTCCGGGTGCTCGAGCTCGTCCGCGAGCCGGGCGGTACGCTGGCGCTCGCCAGCACGGTGGTCGACCACGTCGGCGCGCCCGGGTGGGACCCGGAGGCGCTCGGCGACACCGCGAACCTGGCGAGCCTCTCGCGGTCCTTGGCCGTCAACGACTACCGCGCCCGGAACGTGCCGGCCCTGCTCGCGCGCACGGCCGGGACCCCGGCCGACCGCAACGCCGTGTGGCGGATGCCGGACCCGCACGCCTGACCTGCGCGTCCGACCTGCACGTCCGACCCTCGACCGTGAGGCCGCGGGCCTGCGCGTCGGCACGCGTCGAGCGGCATCACAGCGAGTGTGCCTAGGGTCTGGTCATGGGTCTGAGTCGTACACAGCTGATGTTCGTGGGCCTGCACCGGGCCGTCTACCGGGCCACGGGTGGTCGGGTGCTCGGGAGGTTCGGTCACCTCGAGCAGGTGCTCCTCAGCACCACCGGTCGGGTCAGCGGGCAGACGCGCACGACGCCGCTCGCCGCGACGCCCGACGGTGACCGGCTGATCCTCATCGCGTCCAACAACGGGGGTGACGCGCACCCGGCCTGGTACCTCAACCTCGTGGCCCACCCCGAGGTGACGGTGCAGCGGGGTGCGCAGGTGATCGCGATGACCGCTCGGACCGCCGAGGGCGCGGAGCGCGAACGCCTCTGGGCTCTCGCCGTGCAGAACAACCCCGGCTACGCGCGGTACGAGTCGCGCACGTCGCGGCGGATCCCGGTCGTCGTGTGCGAGGCGGTCGCCGCGCGCGGGTGACGCGCGACGCCCGGTCGTCACGGACGCCACGCGCCCCCGGCGCCGAGGCTGGGTGCGACCGACGGCCCGTCAGCGCGCTCGACGCCCGGTCACCGCGCCGTAGACGAGCAGGACGACGACCGACCCGACGATCGCGATCAGCCACGACTGCAGCGAGAAGAAGCCGTCGTAGCCGACGTTGAAGATCGCGCCCCCGAGCCAACCTCCGACGAACGCGCCGATCACACCGAGCACGAGCGTGGCGAGCAGACCGCCGCCCTGCCGTCCGGGCAGCAGCGCCTTGGCGATCGCACCGGCGATCAGTCCCAGGATGAGGAAGGCGAGGAAGCTCATGCGCATCTCCTTGTGACAGGCGGACCGAGGCCCGCGACGGATGTCACTGTCGACGCTGTCACGGATTGGCGCGGTACGCATCCTGAAAGCGCGTCAAAACCGCGCCAGAAGCGCGTCGAACGGGGCGATGACCTGGACGAACACGGCCATCTCGATCAGGGCAGACGTGACCAGGTCGCACCGGGGCTGCTGCTGACCGTGGCGGTGTCGCGCGACCCTCGATGCCGTGAACGGCGAGGTCGCCGCGTCACCGGCGCCCGACCAGGTACACGGCGACGAGGTAGACGGACACGGCGACGAGTGCACCGGTGTGCGGGCGCAGGATGTCCCACCCGGCGACAGCGCGGCGGTAGAGCCGACGCACAAGAGGCGTAGCCGACCTCACAGCGACCCCCTCCGGCGTGACGACCCAGTGGCGCCACTGGTCGCGCCAGTCTGCCATTCGGTTCGACGTGATCTGTGGCCCTGAGGTCACTTCTCGAGGACGACGCGACCCTCTGCCGCGAGAACGTGTGACGGCGTCCGCCGGTGGTCCGCATCAGGCTTCGTGGTAGGTCCGGATCCGACCCGCGTCGGCAGGAGCGCGCGGGGCTTTATCTGGTACTTTGCGGGAGTATTGGGATCCCTGACCCCGACGACGGCGGTGCAGCATGGCGATCAATCGCGCGCGAACCCAGCCGGACGGGCAGCGTGGGCTCGACAAGGCGGCCCCGCTCGAGGCCGAACCGACCGACCTGGGCGTGGTGAAGCCAACGAGCCGGTCACGTCGGGGTCACGCGCCTGCGGGCTTGACTCCTCCCGGTGCGGCGGTGTCTGTTCCCGCTGTTCGAGCGCAGGTAGCGCCCACCGCAGGTGTTCGAGGCGCCGGCGCGAAAGCGGCCGATGCCGCGGCCGGGCTCAGCGAAGACCTGAACGACGCGAGTCCCCTGATCACGAGGGCCAGCCGAACGATCGTGGCCGCGTTCCTGCTCGCATCCGGGGCGTGGGGGTTGACCGCCCGCAGCTACGGGGTCCGAGCGGTCGCTGCCCGAGCAGCCGTGGACGCTGCACACGCCGCGGGTGGGAAGCTGCCGGTCGGGCCGTCACCGGCGCGGTTGGTCGAGCTGAGCCAGAACGGCTGGGCCTGGTGCTGGGCATTCGCCGCCGTCGGCGCCGGTCTGCTCCTGCTGCATCTGATCGACGGCCGGAAGAGATACGGCATCTTCCGTCCGCTGATCGGTGCGGACCGCCGCTTCTCGACGTCGCTGACGCAGGTCGGGCTCTGGACCTTGTTGATCACGACGTCGTTCGGCTGGCTGCTGATCAAGGCCGGACTGACCAGTACGAGCGTCGACACGTTGCTGCCATCGGCACGGTGGGACGAGTACCTCCTTCTGCTCGGCGGTCCGTTCGGGGCGGCGGTCCTCGCCAAGGGCATCGTGACGTACAAGGTCGACCGCGGAACGCTGCAGAAGACGGAACCAGCGGCAACGACGCTCACCCAGGTCGCCGCCAACGACAGCGGTGGCACCGACATGGTGGATGCCCAGTACCTGCTGTTCAACCTGGTCGCCCAGGTCTACTTCGTGATCGCGCTGGTCCAGAAGGGTGTCCTGCCCGAGATGCCCTCCACCCTTCTGGCGATGACGAGCCTGACGGCCGCGACGTACGTCGGGTCGAAGGCGGCCCGCTCCAATGCGCCGGTGATCACGTCGATCAGCCCGAAGACCGTGACGGCCGGGACCCACGTGACGATCCTCGGATCGAACTTCGACCCGAGCGGTTCGGCGGATCTCCTGCGGGTCGTGACGATCTCCGTCGGCGGGATCGCCACAACCATCCAGGTGGATCCGGTCGACTACACCGACACCCGCGTGTGGTTCGACATGCCCGAGAAGGTGACCGCTGGACAGCATCAGACGCTGCAGCTGACGTCGACCGCCGGAGTGGCGACCATCGAGTACGACATCGAGGTCGTGTAGCCGAGGGTGACACCGACGTGGGGTCGCGGCGGCAACGCGCGGTCCGTCGGCGCCGCTTCCGGGCGCCCTGCCAACGTCACGTGAGCGGCGCGCCGCCGCTGCGGGGCCTGCCGCGCCTACAGCGACCTATTCGCGGGCGCCACCCAGGACAACCGCAACGTCTACTGCGGACCGGACGGTCACGCGTGGACCGGGTTCCGCGAGTTCGAGCCCGGCGACGGGGGCACCACGACGATCTTCGAGGACCGCTCGTGCGTGCACCCGTGCACCGGAACAACACCCTGACCCGCAACAGCGTGGAGCTCGGGAACCACCTGCGCCGCACGACGTGGCAGGGGACCGGCTATGCCGACGGCGACGGCGTCGAGGTCCCGGCCGACGGATTCACGGACGGGCTGCCGTACCCCGTGATCTCGCGGGTCGCCTCGCCGACGCAGCAGCTCGAGCAACGCCGGATCCTCGCGGTCGCCGGTCGGGACCAGTCGGCGTGGGTGTACCTGGAGCCGGCCGGCGACGACGGGTCATTCGTGAAGCTCACCACCCTGCCCCCGGACGAGTCGTCGCTGACCGTGACCGCGGTCGGCAGCACCGACGGGTCCAGCGTCCTGCTGGGGCTCAGCAACGGCGCTGTGCGACGGGCGGCCGTCCCGGGTGGTGCCCTGACCGACGACACTCCTGGAGGGACGCTGCCGGCGCCGGTCGTGGACTTCGACGTCACCCACGCCGGGGCACCCTATGCGCTGCTCTCGAACGGCACCCGCGCCAGGCGGAGGGCGGGAGCCTGGGAGGTCGTGACCTCACTGATGCGGTCAGCGGCCGGGATAGCCGTCCATCCCCTTCACGACCAGTGGCTCTACGCCACCGCGGACGACGGCGTCTGGTTCTCGTCGGACGGGGGCGACCACTGGACGACCCAGAGCGACGGGCTGCCGACGACGTCTCGGGCGAGACGGCTGTCGTTCGTCCCCCACGGCGACGGATGGCTGCTGCTGCTCAGCACCTACGGCTGGGGCGTGTTCGCGGCGCAGGTCGACAAGAGCCGGCCGCGAGGCCCCAAGATTCCCCACCTCACCCCGGCCGAGGCGACGATCCTGTTCGGCATCATCAACGACGGCGGTGGCATCGAGATCATCAACGGACGGGTGGTGCAGGTGCCGCCCCGGGAGCCGGCGCGCGAGAAGGCACTGCTCATGGGCGTGCTCACCCTGGTGGACCGGCTCGGGGAGCGCGGAACGACGCTCCGGGAGCATGTGCTTCGACAGATGGAATGACGTCGGGGGTGGTGGCTTGGCGAGCCGAGACTGGCCCTGCTGCCTTCGCTTTGACGGCGTCGACGGGGACGAGGTTCGACGGGTCGGGTGGGAGCGGACCTCCGACCGGTCCCGACGGTGGTGGCCGGTGGTCGGTGGGCCCCGTGGGGCTCGAACCCACAACCTACGGATTAAAAGTCCGCAGCTCTACCATTGAGCTAGAGGCCCGGGACAGCGGGAAATCACCGGGAGGACCCTAGGGGGAGCTCGGGTGGCCCGCCGTCGCCAGGGGACCAGGGTACGCGGTCCGGGTCGGCCCGCTGTGGACCGCGGACCATCTTTCGACGTGACACTCCGGGCCAGGATGTGGCCGACGTCGATTGGATCCGTGAAGCCTCGGTGCTCGGTGAGTGCTTGCTGAC
>DATKTF010000372.1:0-5446 GCA_035531255.1 Cellulomonadaceae bacterium | reverse complement strand
CGGTTCGTCGACGAGATGCTCGACGGGCTGCTGCTCGCCCACCCGGACCAGCTGCGTGCCGCGTCCGCGGACCGCCGGGCCATCGTGCGCGCCGACTCCCCGAGGACGGGCCGCGTGGGCATCGTCACCGGTGGCGGGTCTGGTCACCTGCCCACCTTCCTCGGGTATGTCGGAGAGGGGTTGTGCAGCGGGGTCGCCGTAGGGAACGTCTTCTCGTCACCGTCGGCGCAGCAGTGCCTGGACGCCACGCGCGCCAGTCACGGCGGCGCCGGGGTCCTGTACCTGTACGGCAACTACGGCGGCGACGTCCTGAACTTCGACCTCGCCGCAGACCTGGCCGAGCTCGAGGGCATCGAGACCAGGACGGTCCTGGTGACGGACGACGTGGCGAGCCAACCCGTCGAGCGCCTGGCCGACCGGCGCGGGGTCGCCGGAATGTTCTTCGCATACAAGTGCGCCGGGGCTGCGGCCGAGCGAGGGGACGACCTCGCCTCGGTGGCTGCCGCCGCGCAGTCGGCCGTCGACTCCACCCGCACGATGGGGATCGGGCTCTCACCGACGATCCTGCCGACTGTGGGCAAGCCGACCTTCGAGCTGGACGACGGCGAGATGGAGATCGGGATCGGCATTCACGGCGAACCCGGAATCCACCGTGGTCCGCTCGAGACCGCCGACGCGATCGTCGACCGGCTGCTCGACCCGATCGTCGCCGACCTCGACCTGAGAGCAGGTGAGCAGGTCGCCGTCCTGGTCAACGGCATGGGGGCGACGCCGCTCGAGGAGCTGTACGTCATGTACCGGCACGTGCACGCCCGGCTCACAGAGCTCGGTGTGCAGAGCGCACGGTGCTACGTCGGGGAGTACGCGACGAGCCTGGAGATGGCGGGTGCGTCGATCAGCCTCATGCGGCTCGACGCCGCCACCGCCGAGCTCCTGGCCGCACCCGCCCGGTCTCCCTTCTTCGAACAGCGCTGAGAGGCAGCCCCGATGCGGACACCCGAGCTCATCCGGACCATCGACGTCGCCGTGACGCACCTCGCGACGTGCTCCGACGAGCTGCGCGACCTCGACGCAGCCCTGGGTGACGGAGATCTGGGTATCACCGTCTCGGCGGGCAGCGCCGCCGTGATCGCCGCCTGCGAGAGCCTGGCCGAGGACGCGACCCCGGCCGCTGTTCTCAGGACGGCGGCCACGGCTTTCGCCGACGCGAACCCGTCCACGATGGCCGCACTCGTCGGCGGGGCGCTGCTCGCCGCGGCACGGGCGATCGGCGAGGTCCAGGACGTCGACCTCCGGATCGGGTTGACGATCGGCACGGTCGCCGCGCAGAGCATCGCGACCCGGGGCAGGTCGCACGTCGGCGAGAAGACCATCCTCGACGCGATCGTCCCGGCCCTCGCGGCCATGGAGTCCACCCCCGACGACCCACTTGCCGCAGGCATCCAGGCCGCTCGCGAGGGTGTCGAGCGGACGCGCTCCCTGCAGTCGATGCGCGGACGGGCATCGTGGCTCGGCGAACGGAGCAAGGGACTCCAAGACCCCGGCGCCACTGCATTCCTCAGGTTCCTCGAAGGCCTCGACATCGCACGACGGAGCGCATCATGACCATCACGGAATCTACCGGCTTCATCGGGCTCGGACTCATGGGCGGGCCGATGGCCGCCAACGTCGCCCGCGCGGGCATCCCGCTCACGGTCTGGAACCGGACGCCGGCGAAGGCAGAGCCCCTACGAGACCTCGGGGCGCGCGTCGCCGGTTCCGCCGCGGAGGTCGGCTCCGTCAGCACCGTGCTCATCACGATGGTCTCCGACGACGACGCACTCGAGGACCTGCTCTTCGGCGCGGGCGGTGTCGCCCAGGCGATGCGTCCGGGAAGCGTGGTCGTCGACATGTCGACGACGAGCCCGTCATGCATGCACCAGGTCGCGGCCCGGCTCGCCGACACGGACATCCACCTCGTCGACGCGCCGGTCTTCGGCTCGACCGAACCCGCACTCTCCGGGGACCTGTGGGCCGTGGTCGGTGCCTCCCGGGACGACCTCACGCGGGTGCGCCCCCAGCTCGACACCATGTGCGCAACCGTGTTCGAGATGGGGCCCGTCGGTGCCGGATCCCTCATGAAGGTCGCCGGGAACCTCGTCGTCACCGGGATGATCGCCCTCCTCGCGGAGAGCCTGACGCTCGGCACGAGCGGAGGTCTCGAGCCGGGCGCCATGCTCGACGTCCTGGACGCGATCGACTTCACGTCCCCGCTGTGGAAAGGCAAGGGATCGCTGGTCGTCGCGGAGGACTACGCCCCTCGATTCCCGCTGCGGCACGCTCTCAAGGACGTCCGCCTCGCCCGCGCCGTCGGCCTCGCGACCGGGCTCGACCTGCGGGCAGTGGCCGGGGTGGAGGAGGACTTCGTCACCGCAGCCCGCGCGGGCCACCAGGACGAGGACGTCATGGCGGTCATCCGCACGGTACGGACCACCGCGCACGCGGAAATCACGCACCTTGGGTGATCCGCCGCGGGTGGGCGTGCGAGAGCCGCGTTCGGACTCGGCAGATGAGAGCATCGCCGGTATGCCGGAGGACGACGACCTCAACTTCGCGATCCTCTCCCTGTCCCTCCTCGAGAACCACGGCACTGGTATCACGACGGAAGACGTCGCGCAGGCCCGGCCTGCGAACCTGCCCCCCAGACGCGACCTGATCGCCGAGCGAGCCGCCTCTCGCAAACTGCTTGACGCGCAACCCGTCCGGTCCACCGCGACCCGTCACAACCGGTTCCGCGAACGGATCGGCTTCCTGTACCCCGAATACGGCCACGTGCACGGGGCTGACGTTCTGAACAGCGCTGCGACGATCGCCTACGGCTCGATCGCCCCGCTCGCTGGGCGCATCGCGACAGGCGTTCCTGGGGGTCGCCAGCGGTCGATCGGGGAACTTGCGCGGCGAATGGTTGCGCTCGCCGAGAGGGCCCAACGATGACCAGGACTGGAGCGGTTGTCGTCGTCGGCAGCATCAACCTTGACATCGCGCTGCAGGTGACCCGCATCCCGGCACCGGGGGAGACCGTTCTCGCCAGCGGGGTACGTCGCTCGGGCGGAGGAAAGGGCGCGAACCAGGCGGTGGCCGCAGCTCTCGCCGGGGCGGACACCACGTTCATCGGGTGCGTCGGCGAGGACCACGCCGGAGCCGAGCTGCGAGGCGCACTCGCGTCGTCGGGTGTGCGTACCGACCTGCTCGACAGCGTCGATGCGCCGACCGGGACCGCACTGATCAGCGTGGACCCCACCGGGGAGAATGCGATCGTCGTGGCGCCGGGTGCGAACGCGCTCGTCGGCGCCCCGAGCCCGGACCAGCACGCGCGGATCGCGACGGCCGACGTCGTTCTTGCGCAGCTCGAGATTCCACTGACCGCGGTGATCGCCGCAGCAGGTGCTCGGACGCCCGGTGCGGTGTTCATCCTCAACGCCGCGCCCTCGGCTTCGCTCCCGGCGGAGCTGTGGACGCTCGTCGACGTTCTCGTCGTCAACGAGCACGAGGCGGCGGACCTGGCCACGTCGATTGCGGAGGAGCCCGCCGACAGCGTCCAGCACGCGATCGAGGTCCTCCTCGGCCGAGTCCCGTGGGTGCTCGTGACGCTCGGATCGGCTGGAGCTGTCCTCGCGCGGCGCGGGATGCCGCCGGTTCGCGTGCCTGCCCCTGCGGTCAGCGCGGTCGATACGACCGCCGCGGGTGACACGTTCTGCGGCGTCTTCGCAGCAGCGCTCGCCCGCGGCGACGATCCCGTCGAGAGCGTCCGTCTCGCGAGCGCTGCCGCATCCCTCGCAGTGCAGCGCCCAGGCGCGCAAGCCTCGGTCCCGACGGCCGACGAGACGAAGGCACAGCGTGACCACGCGTACCCGCCCGCAGACGACCCGGCCGACGGCGATCCTCGTGTCGCAACCTCGGGCAGCGAAACATCCGCATGATCGACTTTGACGGCTGTGGGGCTGGTGAAGGCACTCGCGATTGGGCGAGGAATGCGTGATCAGCGATCACGTCGACCACAACAGGCTTCTTGACCGTGGAGCGGTCGGGCCACGCACCGGTCAATCGAGACGCGAGCCGGCCATCCTGCCCCGTCAGATGTCGACGGCAAGTGTCGCCCGATAGGTATGCCGCGACTGAGGCTCGTGTTCTGGGTGGCGGAGAATTCGTTCGAACGGTTGCCAGAACCCTCACAGGAGCTGCGCAGGACCCGAGAGGGTGGCCGAGCATACTGGTACAGGTATGCTCGACGAATGGATGCGGCGACGTTGATCCGGACGACGCGGGAACGCGCGGGCTTGAGCCAGGGGCTGCTTGCCGCGCGCGCGGGCACGTCCCAGCCGGCGGTCTCGCGGTACGAGTCGGGCACGTCGTCGCCGTCGGTGGAGACCTTGGATCGGTTGCTGGCGGTGATGGGCGCCCGGCTTGATCTCGTGGCCGAGGGTTCGCCGCGGCACCTGGACGTTCGCACACCGAGGATGGCGAAGCTGCGGGCGCACCGTGAGCTCATCCGCCGAGCGGCCCACCGGCACGGGGCGTCGAACGTCAGAGTCTTCGGGTCGGTCGCGCGCGGGGACGACGGTCCCGACTCCGACATCGACCTGCTGGTCGACTTCGACGTGCAGGCCAAGGGCCTGTTCCCGCTGGCTGCGTTGCAGGACGAGTTGGCCAAGATGCTGGGGGAGCGGGTCGACGTCGCCCCTCAGGGCGCCTTGGCGCCCCAGGTCGCCGAGAGTGCTCTGGCCGAGGCGGTGCCGCTGTGAGCCGCACGGGCACCGAGCGGCTTCGCGACGTCTTGGACCGAGTCAAGGGGGTCGGCCGCGCCGAGGCGACGGCGCGGCGCTACCCGGACGATCTCGAGGTCGCGTAGGTGGCCCTCGACGCGGTGCAGCGCCACGTCTCGGCGATCGGCGAGGCAGTCAAGGCCCTGTCGGCGGACCTGCGAGAACGCCATCGCGATGTCCCGTGGTCCGAAATCGCCCGCATACGCGACCTCATCGGCCATCACTAGTTCAAGTTCGATCCCCAGATCGTTCGCGCGACGATCGGCGAGCCGGTCGAGCAGTTGCGGGCAGCATGCGAGGCGTCCTTGCGCAGTCGCCCACGCAAAACGAACCCGAACCGTAGAGGTTCGACGTCGACCTCGGGAACTGCGAGGAGGTGATCTCGGGCAAGCTTGCTGCGGTGGTGGCATCCGCATGGCAACCCAGCAGCGTCGGGCGATCGCGGCGTCCCGCGTCCTCGCCGCAGGAGAAGGCCAGGGCTGTGCATCTGGTGCGGCAGCTGCGCAAGGAGCTGGGGACCTCGCACGGGACGATCGGGCGGGTCGCCGACCAGATCGGGGTCGGGGTCGAGTCGCTGCGGCAGTGGGTCAAGCAGGCCGACATCGATGAAGGCGTCGAGCCGGGCCTGAGCACGGGCGAAGCGA
>DATKTF010000371.1:0-14241 GCA_035531255.1 Cellulomonadaceae bacterium | reverse complement strand
CGCCTGTTCTACGCCTACGAGGACGCCAAGACGTTGTTCTGGATCCAGTGCGCGATGGCGGTGGTGGTGGCCGGCGGGACATGGACCGGGTTCGCGATGCTTCCTCCTCGGCTGTGGACGGTCGGCGCCGGGGTGGCGACGGCGATCTCGTACCTCCTCGGAGCCGTCGTCGCGAGCGTCGGGCTCCGTCGACGGCTCGGGGGACTCGAGGAGGCCCGGATCCTGCGGCTCTACGCGCGCGCAGGCGTGGCCGGTGCCGTCGCTGTGCTCGCCGGATGGACGATCGTGCACGTCGCGATGACCGCCGTGCCGTTCACGCCCGCGGGTCTGACGGCGTTCACGCACGCGGTCGTCCTCTGCGTCGTCGTCGGCCTGGTGATGACCGGGCTCTACGCAGCACTGCTCCGTGCCATGCATGTGCGTGAGCTCGAGGACCTGGCAGCCCCGGTTCTCCGCCGGCTGCGCCGGGTCGCCCGCCGCGGCCGCGCCGCCTGATCGACAGGTCCGCCCGGGTCGCCGCGCGGGCTCGGGCGGCCGGTGCGACGGCCGTGTCGAGGCCTCCGACCTGCGCGTCCTCCACCCGTCCCACACCTCCTCGACCCGGGGACCCCGCGTAGCATGGGCCGCACGCGGGTGCACCGGACCGTGGCGCCTGGCGCCGAGGTCGGGACGAGCCGTCGCCGCGAAGAGACCGCAGGAGGCCAGGTGAACGACGTCGTCGGACGAGGCACGCTGCTGTCGGGCCGCTATCGCGTCCTGCAGTCGCTGCCGTCCTCGCTGCCCGGTTCGAGCGCGTGGACCGCGTCCGACCAGATCCTCGACCGGTCGGTGCACGTGTCGATCATCGCCGCGGGCAACGTGTCGCAGGCCCTGGACGCCGCACGGCGCGCCGCCCTCGTCGCCGACCCGCGACTCGTGCGCATCCTCGACGTCGGCGATCACGAGGGTGTCGGCTACGTCGTGAGCGAGCAGGTCCGCGGACCGTCGCTCGCCGAGCTCGTCGCCACCGGACCGCTCCCGGCCGACCAGGCCCGGGCGCTCATCGGCGAGGCGGCCAGCGCTCTCGAGGTCGCCCGACGGCGCGGGGTGCATCACCTCGCGCTGCGCCCGTCGGCTCTCCACGTGACGGCGTCCGGGGGTGTCGTCCTCACGGGCATCGCCGTCGACGGCGTCCTGCTCAACCTCGGCATCGGAGACGCCCGGTCGACGACGCGCGCCGACACCGTGGGGCTCGTCCGCCTCCTCTACACCGCGCTGACCGGCCGGTGGCCGGTCGATCCGACCACGGGCACCTTGCTGTCGTCGGGCGTCCAGGCCGCACCGGTCGTCCAGGGAGCCGCGGTCCCACCCGCCGACCTCGTCGCCGGCGTTCCCAACGACCTCGACACGCTGTGCGCGGTGACCCTGGGGCCGAACGACGACGGGCCGCACAGTCCCGCGGAGCTCGTCGGAGAGCTCGAGCCGTGGCGAGAGCTGCGCGCGGGCGAGCTGCTCGGGCACGGAGCGGCGGGCACCCTTCACGACGTCGCGCCGATACCCGTCGCTCCAGAGCGCCCGGCTGGGACGATCGAACGGCAGTCCGTGCGGTCGACGCTCGATTCCGGGCCGTCGGCGGGGACCGACCGCCCGGGCACGCCGCCGCCGGCGATCCCGCCGCGGTCCGGCGCTCGTCGTCCCGGCGCGACCCCACCCACCAGCGGTGTCGTCCCGGGCGCACCGACCGCCGCGACTCCGACCGCACCCCCTCTGCCGCCGACCTGGTCCGTGCCACCGCCGGCACCGCTGCCGCACGTCGGCCCCGGTTCCGCCGCCTCGGCGTCGGGCTCCGCCGGGTCGGGGCCCGCCCCGAGCACCCCGACGCCGAGCACCCCGACCCCGAGCACCTCGTCGCCCGCCGCATCGTGGCCCGGCGCTCTCTCACCCGCGGGCCTCCCGGCGGCCGGCTCGCTTCCCCCGGCTTTTCCACCCAGCCACCCGCGCCGGACGCCGGTGCTTCCGCCGGTCGGATCCTCCCTGCCGCCCGAGGCGGCGATCTTCGCATCCCCACGTCCGTCGTTCGACGCCTTGGTGGCGGACGACGCCCCGCTCGTCGTCCGGCGATTCGACCCCACCCGGCTCGTGCTGGCGATCGTCACGATCGCGGTCGTGATCGGCATCGTCATCGCGTTCAAGGGATTGTTCTCGCCCATCATCACCTCAGGTGCCGGACCGGCGCCGGCACCCGGCGCAACCACCCCGAGCGCGACGCCGAGTGCGACGCCGACGACCCCGGCTCCCTCGCAGACCACCGCGGCACCGGCGGGAGGTGCACCCGTGATCGCCTCCGTCGCCTCGGTGAACCCGCCACCGGGAACCGGACCGGAGCATCCGGAGAGCGTCGGGCTGGCCATCGACAGCAACCCGGCCACGTTCTGGACCACGAGCACCTACGCGCAGGCGAACATGGGCGGCAAGCCCGGTGTCGGATTCGCGATCACGCTCGCCAAGACGACGACCGTCTCCGCTGTCACGCTGCACATCAACGGCTCCGGCGGGAACGTCGAGGTCCGCGCGACGGACGCGGCGAACCCGACGACGGGTCCGGTGCTCGCGTCCGGACCGATGGGTGCGGACACCGTTCTGACGTTCTCGAAGCCGGTCGAGACGCAGACGATCATGCTGTGGTTCACACTGTTGCCCCAGACCGCGGACGGGAGCAACAGGGTCGAGCTCAACGAGGTCACGGTCTCCTGAGCGACGGCACTGCCCGGCCCCTACCTGCACCTACCTGCACCTACCTGCACCGTCGGGCTCCGGGAACACGCGCCACCGAGAATCCGTTGACGCGACCAGGACCGCAAGGCGCGGTCGAGACCAGCAGTGCACGCTTCGAGACCAAGGACTGACCTGTGAGCGAGTCGACCACCATGCCGTCCCACCGCACCATCATCGTCGTGGGGTCGGGACCCGCGGGGTACACGGCGGCGATCTACGCGGCGCGCGCGGGTCTCGCTCCCCTGGTCGTCGCCGGTTCCGTCACGGCCGGCGGCGCCCTGATGAACACGACCGAGGTCGAGAACTTCCCGGGCTTTCCCGACGGCATCCAGGGCCCGGAGCTCATGGAGAGCATGCAGAAGCAGGCCGAGCGCTTCGGCGCCGAGGTGATCTGGGACGACGCGACCTCGCTCTCCCTCACGGGCTCGGTGAAGACGGTCGTGACGGGAGGCGGCGTGACCTACACCGCCGATGCCGTGATTCTCGCGACCGGATCGGCCTATCGCGAGCTCGGCATCGACGACGAGAAGCGACTGTCGGGTCGCGGGGTGTCCTGGTGCGCGACGTGCGACGGGTTCTTCTTCCGGGAGCAGGAGATCCTCGTGGTCGGCGGTGGGGACTCCGCCGTCGAGGAGGCCACGTTCCTCACGCGGTTCGCGTCGAAGGTGACGATCGTCCACCGCCGCGACCAGCTCCGGGCGTCGAAGATCATGGCCGACCGCGCGCTGAACGACCCGAAGATCGCCTTCGCGTGGAACAGCGAGATCGTCGCCATCCAGGGCGACCAGAAGGTCGCCGGCGTCACGCTGCGCGACACCCGGACCGGCGAGGTGCGGGACGTCCCCGCCACCGGGGTGTTCGTGGCGATCGGTCACGTCCCGCGCACCGAGCTGCTCGTCGGTCAGGTGGACCTGGACCCGGAGGGGTACATCCTGGTCGAGGGCCGGTCCACGCGGACGAACATCCCGGGCGTGGTCGCGTGCGGCGATGCCGTCGACCACACGTACCGGCAGGCGATCACGGCGGCGGGCTCCGGCTGCGCGGCGGCTCTGGACGCCCAGCACTACCTCGCCGAGCTCGCCGACCGTGCCGAGCTCGCCGACCGTGCGACCGGCCCCGAGGTCGCTGCGGCGCGATGACCGACGCGCATGTCGACGGAGCAGTGATCGAGGCGGGTGACTCGACGTTCCGCGAGCTCGTCCTCGAGGCGAGCGGACCGGTCCTGGTGGACTTCTCGGCCGCGTGGTGCGCACCGTGCCGACTGGTCGAGCCGCTGGTCGCCGAGCTCGCGGTGACGTATCGCGGCAAGGTGCGCGTCGTCCGCGTGGACACCGATGCGCACCCTGCCACCGCTGCGGCCTACGGGGTGACGTCGATCCCGACGCTGTTCGTGTTCTCCTCCGGCGAGGTCGTCCGCACCGCGATCGGCGCGCGACCCAAACCTGAGCTCGTGGCCCTCGTCGAGGACGTCCTAGCGGCGCGATGACCTGTCCGCACCGTGTGCCCTGACGTCGGCGTCGTCCGCTCACGTGCGACACTCGGCAGGTGAGCGAGAACACGACGCCTGATGCGGTGACGTCGGGCCTCCCCTCCCCGACAGCCGGGACGCGTCTGGATCCGTGGCTCATGTCGTACGCCGAACGGACCCACGGCATGCGCGCGTCGGAGATCCGCGCACTGTTCGCCGTCGCGAGCAGGCCGGAGGTCGTCTCGCTCGCGGGCGGCATGCCGTACCTCGAGGGGCTGCCGCTCGACGTGATCGGCGAGATGGCGCAGCGGGTCATCGCGACCCGGGGGACGACGGCGCTGCAGTACGGCTCGGGTCAGGGTGACGAGACGCTGCGCGAGCAGATCCTCGAGGTGATGCGACTCGAGGGGATCGAGGCACACCCCGACGATGTCGTCGTCACGACGGGCTCCCAACAAGCACTGGACCTTGTGACGCGCCTCTTCATCAACCCGGGCGACGTCATCGTCGCCGAAGCCCCGAGCTACGTCGGCGCACTCGGCGTCTTCCGCGCCTACCAGGCCGACGTCGTCCACGTCCCCCTGGACCAGGACGGACTTGTTCCCGAAGCGCTGGAGGACGCGCTGACGGCACTCGCCCGTGACGGTCGGCGGGTCAAGCTCCTCTACACGGTCCCCAACTTCCACAACCCGGCGGGGGTGTCGCTCTCCGCCGCCCGCCGCCCGCGGATCCTCGAGATCGCGCGACGTCACGGCGTGCTCGTTCTCGAGGACAACCCGTACGGTCTGCTCGGGTTCGAGGGAGAACCCGTCCCCGCCCTGCGCTCTCTCGACGAGGACGGGGTGATCTACCTGGGATCCTTCTCGAAGACCTTCGCCCCGGGGTATCGCGTCGGGTGGGCCGTCGCGCCCCACGCGATCCGGGAGAAGCTGGTCCTCGCGAGCGAGTCCGCGATCCTGTGCCCCTCGAACGCCTCCCAGCTCGCCATCAGCGCCTACCTGGCCACCTGCGACTGGCGCGGACAGATCAAGGCCTTCCGCGAGCTCTACCGGGAGCGGCGCGACGCCATGGTCGGGGCTCTCGCGGAGCACCTGCCGCGGGCCACCTGGACGGTCCCGGACGGCGGCTTCTACACCTGGGTGCGTCTTCCCGACGGACTTGACGCCAAGGCGATGCTCCCGCGCGCGGTGACCGCCCGCGTCGCGTACGTTCCCGGGACCGCCTTCTACGCGGACGGCCAGGGCGCCGATCACATGCGGCTCTCGTTCTGCTTCCCGACACCTGAACGCATCCGTGAAGGTGTCCGGCGCCTCGCCGGTGTCATCTCGAGCGAGAGCGAGCTCGTGGACCTGTTCGGCGTGGTGCCCGGAGACGGTGGCACCACCGTCGAGTCGCCGTCGCCGGACCTCGCATGAACACCGCACCCGGACCGCGGATCGCCGTCCTCGCCGGCGGGCTCTCCCACGAGCGCGACGTCTCGCTCCGCTCCGGTCGCCGCGTCGCGGAAGCCCTCCGAGGTGTCGGCGTCGAGGTCAGCGTCCATGACGTCGACGCCGATCTCATTCCTGCCCTCACCGAGCTGCGTCCGGACCTGGTCTGGCCGCTGCTGCACGGGGCGAGCGGAGAGGACGGGTCGGTGCGTGACATCCTCGAGCTGCTCGGGCTTGCCTACCTCGGGACCGATCCGCGCGCCTCGCGCATCGCCTGGAACAAGCCGGCCGCGAAGACCGTCGCCCAGCGCGCCGGCCTCGCGACCCCGCGATTCGTGACGCTCCCGCAGTCGCTGTTCCGCGATCTCGGCGCCGGTCGTGTGCTCGAGGCCATCACCACACACCTCGGGCTTCCCCTCGTCGTCAAGCCGGCCGAGGGCGGCTCCGCGCTCGGCGTCAGCCTGGTGACACGCACGGAAGACCTGCCGCGGGCGATGGTGGAGTGCTTCTCCTACGGCGACACGGCGATGGTCGAGGTGGCAGTGCTCGGCGTCGAGCTCGCCGTCAGTGTCGTCGACGAAGGCGACGGTCTCGTCGCTCTGCCGGCGGTGGAGATCGTGACGGACGGCCCGTACGACTACGACGCCCGGTACAACCCCGGGCGCACCGAGTACTTCACCCCGGCGCGACTGACGTCCGACGTCGCCGCGCGCGTGGCCGATACCGCGCTCCGTGCGCACCGCGCGCTCGGTCTCAGACACATCTCCCGCACCGACCTCATCGTCGACTCCACGGGCGCCATCCACTTCCTCGAGGTGAATGTCGCTCCGGGAATGACGGAGACGTCGCTCCTCCCTCAGGCCGCGGAGGCGGCCGGGTACCACCTCGGCGACCTTTACCATCGCCTGGTGCAGACCGCGGTGACGTCGCCGTCCGACTCCCGGTGACGTCGCCGTCCGACTCCCGGTGAGGGAGAGCTCGGGCGCACGCTGAGGGCTCACTCTGACCCTCGCTGAGGGAAAGGGCTGGGGCGCGTGCTCGCAGCGGACTCAGCCGGCGACGTGCTCGCTCCGCAAGAGCCCGGGGTCTTCGGGCGACAGGGTCTCCAGGATCCGATTGAGGTCCTGGACCGAGGCGAACTCGACGGTCAGTCGGCCCCTGCTCTTGCCCAACGCGATCTTGACCCGGGTCTCGAAGCGGTCCGAGAGCCGGGCCGCGAGATCGTCGAGCGCCCCGTTGCGGTCTCCCGCTCGCGGGCGTCGGAGCGCCGGCTTCGGCTCCGCGTCACCTCCGAGGGTGACGATCTCTTCCGTCGCGCGCACCGAGAGCCCCTCGGCAACGATGCGCTGGGCAAGGCGTTCGATCGCCGCACCGTCGACGAGTCCCAGCAACGCACGCGCGTGTCCGGCCGACAGCACCCCGGCCGCGACCCTCCGCTGGACGAGCGGCGGGAGCCGGAGCAGCCGAAGGGTGTTCGAGATCTGTGGCCGCGATCGGTGGATGCGACTGGCGAGCTCCTCGTGGGTGCACCCGAAGTCGTCAAGGAGCTGCTGGTACGCGGCAGCCTCTTCGAGTGGGTTGAGCTGGCTGCGGTGAAGGTTCTCGAGGAGCGCGTCCCGGAGCAGGGCCTCGTCTTCGGTGTCGCGCACGATCGCGGGAATGGTCTCGAGGCCGGCTTCGATGGTGGCTCGCCACCGGCGCTCCCCCATGATCAGCTCGTAGGTCGGCGCGCCGGGATCTCCCTCGACGTCACCCGCTCGTGGCCGCACGACGATCGGTTGGAGGACGCCCACTTCCTTGATCGACCCGACGAGCTCGGCGAGAGCGTCTTCGTCGAAGACGGTCCGCGGCTGCTTCGCGTTGGGCACGATCGAGGAGACGGGGATCTCGGCGAAGTGAGCTCCGGGTACGGGTAGCAGTCCATCGGCGGTCGGCCGCACCGCCGGAACCGCGCCAGGCGACCCGTGCCCGTCGGAGGACGGCGTGTGGCCATTCCCCGCGGACGCGTCGACACCCTCATGCGCACCCGGTGTTTCACGTGGAACACCGCCCGCCGCATCCGTCGAAGCAGTCTCCTCGGCGCGTTCCGCGTCCGTCCACGGTCCTCGGGCGAGCGCCGCTGCGGCACCCTGGTTGTCGGGGAAGAACACGTCCACGGGACGTTGCGCGTCGCTCCCCGACGGGATCAGTGCGCCGAGTCCGCGTCCAAGTCCGCGCCGCTTCTCGCTCACTGGTCCTCCTGATGGCTGCCTGGCTCGGTCGGTGTCGTGGAGTGCTGATCCGATGTTCTTGATGCTGCCACCGCGAAGGGTCCCGACGTCGACGCGGGTGCGTGTCGCGACGCGGGCTCGGCACGGCTCGTGGCCTCGGCAAAGCCCTGCTCGGTCAGCTCGCGTGCCGCCTCGAGATAGGCGAGCGCCCCCGTTGAGCCCGGGTCGTAGGTCATCACCGTCTGGCCGTAGCTCGGCGCCTCGGAGATGCGGACGGAGCGTGGGACCGTCGTCTTGAGCGTGATCGCGGGAAAGTGCTCACGCACCTCGGCGGCCACCTGCTGGGCGAGGTTCGTCCGCGCGTCGAACATGGTCAACAGGATGGTCGAGACGTGGAGCTCGGGGTTGAGGTGGGCCTGGATGAGCTGGATCGTCTTCAGGAGCTGGCTCAGGCCCTCGAGCGCGTAGTACTCGCACTGGATCGGGATCAAGACCTCACGACCGACGACGAACGCGTTGACGGTGAGCAACCCGAGGCTCGGCGGGCAATCGACGAGCACGTAGTCGATCGGCGACTGCCCCGTGTCCGCGCGGTGCTGCAGGTACGCATTGAGGGCATTGCGGAGACGCGTCTCGCGCGCCACCAAGGAGACGAGCTCGATCTCGGCACCGGACAGATCGATGGTCGCCGGGACACAGAGGAGTCCCGGGACGTCCGGGCATCGCTGAACGGCGTCCGCCATGGGTGCGCCGTCCACCAGGACCTCGTAGATCGACGGCGTCCCGGATCGGTGCTCCACGCCGAGCGCCGTGGACGCATTTCCCTGAGGATCGTTGTCGAGGACGAGGACGTTCAGCCCTGATTGCGCGAGCGCGGCTGCGAGGTTGACCGTCGTCGTCGTCTTCCCGACGCCGCCCTTCTGATTCGCGATCGTGATGATGCGCGTCTCTGCCGGACGAGCAAACCGTCGACCGGACAGTCGGATGCGCCGTTGTGCGTCGAGATGGAGCTGCGCCGCGAGAGGTGTCGACTCGTCCACCACGGGAAGGCTCTCCACGAGTGCGGCTCGGCGCGCGTCGTCGTGATGATCGTCCGACACCGTCACCGCCCACCTCCGCCGCTGCTCGGCCGTGTGCTCGACGTTCCCGTCGTCACTCACCAGCTACCACCCGTCGTCTCGTCTCTTCTGTCGATCTCCGAAAGCGTCCCCGCGATTCCGGTCCGCTCCGGGTCGGCGCCCGCCCCCACGGATGTTCCAGGTGACACGTCCGCGGCCACGATGCGCTCCGTGAGGCCCCGCGCCGCCGTGTCAGCCGAGGGCGCATCGCCGTTCGGGAATCCCTTCGATCACGCGCCCGTCATGTCCTGCGACTCCGAGGTCCGCGCACAGTCTCTCTCACGATCCGCACGATCGTCGTCTCGTCCACACCCGCGACGGTCGTGGCCTGCAGAACCTCGGCGGGAGATCCTCCGAGCGCCCGAATCCTTGCCGCGGCGGCCTCCACCTCGACGCGAGCGCTCCGGCCCTTGATGGCGAGCAACGCGCCTCCTGCGCCGAGCAGCGGCATGGTCCACTGAACCAGTCGTTCGAGAGGTGCCACCGCTCGCGCCGTCACGATCTCAACGCTCAGCACTCCGTGAAGGTCCTCCGCTCGCGCGCGTCGCACGGTCGTGTTCGTCAGTCCGAGCTCGGACACGACCTCGGACAACCACTCCGTTCGCCGCTCCATCGATTCGACGAGCACGACCTCGAGGGCCGGACGCATCGCGGCGATCACGACGCCCGGGAGTCCCGCGCCCGAACCTATGTCGACCACCCTGCCGGAGCTCGGCAGAAGCGGCACGACCGCCGCCGAGTTCAGAAGGTGGCGTTCCCACAGGATGGGTACCTCCCGCGGCCCGATCAGCCCTCGAAGGACTCCTTGCTCCGCCAACAGCTCGGCGAAGCGGGCAACGACTGCGTACGAGTCGCCGAAGAAGCCTCTGACCGTCGAGTCCTCGACCTGGTTCACCCGCACTCCTGCTCCTTGTTCGGCCGTAGCTCATGGGCCCGTGCCGGAGTCCTGGGGACCGCGCCTCTGTCGATGCACGGCGACCTTCGCGGGCGACCGATACCCGGACCTGTGCCGATCCTCGCCCGACCGACTCACCCGGTCCCTGCGTGAGGCCAGCGCGTGCTCCGGTTTCACGTGAAACACAGTCTTTCACGCCCGCGGGACCCCCATGAACGGCCGTCCTCCGCCCCTGCGGCGACAGCGTCAGAGCACGCCACCTGGACGACTCCCGGGGCGTCGACACGACCTCCGGCGTCGAGACGATCGTCTGGTTCTCCTGGAAACCACACGACACCAGTCGGTCCGTACTCGACTGACGCTCGCGGACAGACATGGCCGGCTACCGGGCGGCCCTCATGAGCTGCGGAATGCGTCGGGCGCACCCGGCGCTGGATCTGTGCGCGAGGCGGCTTGCGTGGCGTCGACCCCGTGTCCGCCGTCTCTGCGACCCCGGCCACGCGACACAGATCCGAGACGGCGCCCCGAGCGCCTGCCCGCGCGTGTTCCCGGCACGGGGCAGCACAGCGCAATTGCGCGGCGCGATCCGGTGCACCAGCGATCGCCGTGCGCCCGGACGATCGTCTCCCCGCCGGACGATCGTCTCGCCGCCGTCGGACCGCATCGCCCGGGAGCACTGCACCACCCGAGCGCGCCGGGGGCCTGTCCCGATCCCTCAGCCGCCTCACTCCCGGTGGACGGCAGAACTGGACACACCTCACCGCATTCTGGCCATCCCGTGAGCCCTGCGCATGTCATCTCCCAGGACATCGGTGACAGTTCTGCGCATCCTCCTCGGGTCGACCGCACCTCAGTCAATCCGCAGGGCGCCCGGTCGAGCGACGCACCCGTGGTGATGCGTGATGATCACCGGACGTGGGCCGTCGCCGTTTCACGTGAAACGACAGGGCGCCTCATCTGCCGCGCCTCTCGTCGCGCACCGTCTCGGCAACGGCTTCGCCGGGTTCGTGCACGGCGGCGGCGAACTTCGCCGGGCGCCCGCCGAGCCGGCATCCGGCGACCCGATGCCTCTTGTGGACGTCTTCACCGGTCGCTCGACGCCGATCGCGGCCCGCCGACCGCTCTCGGTTTCACGTGAAACGACGCCCAGCTCACCTCGCCGTCCCCCAAATCCTTGGCATATCGCCGCCGTTCCGCGGCTCCGCTCCTCAAGACCGCGTCCTGCCGGGGCGGGCGGCCATGACCGCGGCGCTCAGCACCCCGGCGCGCTCAGCACCCCGCCGCGCTCAGCACCCCGGCGCGCACCCGTCCGCGATCGCCGGCCGGCGACTCGTCGTCACCGCCTCGACCCCACCGCCGGGCCGGGCGCAGAGGCGGACCCAGGGCGATGCGCTTGTGCGGCAACCCGGCTCGATCCGAAGAGCGATCGAGCCGAGTCATACTTCCGGCGTCAGGCGGGTCGGACCACCACGTGTCGCATCGGCTCGACGCCGTCGGAGTCGCTCACGAGCCCGGCGTCGGCGACGGCGTCGTGCACAACCTTCCGCTCGAACGGGTTCATCGGCTCGAGCGCAACCGGCTGACCGGTCTCCTTCGCTCGAGCGATCGCGACGTCCGCCACCTTGACCAGCTCGACGCGCCGAGCCGCTCGGTATCCGGCGACGTCCAGCATCAACCGGCTCCGCTCGCCCGTCTTCGCTTGGACGGCCAGCCGCGTCAGCTCCTGCAGAGCGTCCAGAACCTCTCCGTCCTTGCCGGCCAAGCGCCGCAGTGCGCGCTCCGAACCACCCTCGGCGACGACGGCCACGGCCGCTCGACCGTGCTCGACGTCGATGTCGATGTCACCGTCCAAGTCGGCGATGTCGAGCAGCTCCTCGAGGTAGTCGGCTGCGATCTCACCCTCTTCCTCGAGGCGACGGGTCGCCGGGACCTCGACCGCGGGGGTGTCCTGCTCAGCGGATGACGCCATTGTTCTTTCCTCCTGGCACGGCGCGTGACCTGATGGTCCGCGCTACTTCTTCGGCTTCGTGGGTGCCGGCGGCTCCGGCTCGTCGTCTTCCGGGTCCGAGGACGAGTCCGGTGCGTCCGTCTCAGAGGCCGCACCGTCGCTCGTCGTCCGCTTCCTCTGACGATCCTTGCGCTTCGGTTGCGTCCGTTGGCCACGCGGCAGTTCCTCGATCGCCGGCAGCTCCGGTCCCGCAGCGATCTGACCCTGCACCTTGCCCTTGCGCGCCTGGCGCTCCTTGAGCAGCCGCTCCGCCTCTGAGCCCGGTGCCGGCATCCGCCGGATCGTGTAGAACTGCTGGCCCATGGACCAGATGTTCGTGGTGGTCCAGTAGATGAGGACGCCGATCGGGAAGTTGACCCCCGAGAAGGCGAACACCAGCGGAAGGACGTACAGCAGCATCTTCTGCTGCTGGGCCATCGGGCCCTGGAGCGCCGACGCGGGCATGTTCTTCATCGTGAGCTGGCGCTGCGTCGTGAACGTGGTCACCGACATCGCGACGATGAGCAGGATCGTGACGAACCTGACGTTCCCCGCGACCGAGACCAGGTGTCCGGCCGGACCGGACACGGCATCCGCGGCCTTGACGAAGGTCGATGACAGCGGCGCGCCGAACAGGGTCGCGCGCTCAGCCTGTGACGCCAGATCCTTCGTCATCACGCCGATCGGAGCCTGCTGACCCGACGCGATGTTCTGCAGGCTGTTCAACACCCGGAAGAGCGCGAAGAAGATCGGCGACTGCGCGAGGATCGGCAGGCACGAGGCGAGCGGATTCGTGTTGTGCTTCTTGTACAGATCCATCGTCTCGCGGCTCATCGCCTCACGAGATGCTGGGTCGGACTTCCCCTTGTACTTCTTCTGGATCGCCTGCATCTCCGGCGCGAGGAGCTGCATCCCGCGCGAGGCGCGGATCTGGCGCACGAACAGCGGGATCAGCATGACCCGGATCACGACCACGAGCCCGACGATCGACAGCGCCCACGCGGTTCCCGACGCCGGGTTCAGACCGAGCAGCTGGAAGAGCGCATGGAACTGCACCATGATCCAGGCGACCACCCATTCGATGGGGTAGAGGATCTTGAACAGGTCCATCAACTAGCTCCCTCAGGTCGGTCCGGACCGCGGCTCCCTGCCGCGTCCGACGGGCAGCGCGCGAGCTGCGCGCGCACGCCGTTCTATCTCATGACACGTCGGCACGACCCGCTGACGTGGGTCCCTGCGGCACAGTCTCAACCATCCGACCGTCTTCAGGGCAATTCACCGTGGAGGTCGATCCGCCCGCACCCCGCACACGCGCGTGGTGATCGGTTCGTGGCCCCCTCTCGGGCACGTCGTCGACGCCGCCCGCACTCCACGGGTTGCAGCGGAGAAGTCGCCAGGTGGCCAACGCGGTGCCGCGAAACAGTCCATGTCTCTGCACCGCGACCACCGCGTACTCAGAGCACGACGGGTAGTACCGGCACGTCGGCGGTGTCATCGGTGAGACATACCTCTGGTACCCGCGCAGAGCCAGCACCACGATCCGGCCGGGCGCCGTCACGACCGCCCGGACCACCGCACGAACACGATCTCGTGGCGACGTCACCGGGAGATCCTCCGTCGATCGGCCGTGCGCATCGCGGCCATGAGGTCCCCCTCGAGCTCGCTGAAGCTGCGACCGACGCTTGGCGGCAACGCGCGGACGACCATCCCGACCTCGGGTGGAATCTCCGTCAGGTGTCCCTGGACTGCCGCCCGCAACCGTCTCTTCACGCGATTCCGGGTGACCGCGTTCCCCACGGCCTTGGACACGACGAAACCGACCACCGGACTTGATCCGGGGTCGGTTCGCGTCAACATGTGCACGACCAGACTCTCGCGACCCGCACGAGCTCCGGACCGCACCGTCTGCTGAAACTCAGCCGAGCGACGCATCCGGTGCTGGGCAGGGAGCACCGAGAGGGTCAGGCCGAGAGTTCCTCGCGGCCCTTGCGCCGACGAGCGGCAAGGATCGCGCGGCCGGCACGGGTCCGCATACGCAGGCGGAAGCCATGGGTCTTGGCCCGGCGCCGGTTGTTCGGCTGAAAGGTCCGCTTGCTCACGAGTGTCTCCAACTGCTTCGGGGAAGTAACACCTGTCCGTACGGACAGGTGCCAGGTCTGATGGCCCCGGACGTCGTCCTCACCAGTGGGCTGCACGCGTCGTGCGGGCAGAATCACGGTGGCTGCGGCGTCCGAGGACGCGCGCGCTGAAGACGGCGCAGAAGGGCCTCTCAACATTACGCTCGCCCGATCGCGGCGGTCAAACGCGGCCGGAGAGAACCGTACGTTCGGGCGCGTAGGGCAGCCGTCCGGCACTCGTGCCCGCTGTCGAGCGACGACG
>DATKTF010000370.1:0-2863 GCA_035531255.1 Cellulomonadaceae bacterium | reverse complement strand
GCGCGGCACCGACGCCAGGCCCAGGACCATGACCGGACGTGCCGGGCCCGCCGAGTCGACCGTGTCGCCGTGCTCGTCGAACATCGCGCGCACACGACCGTGGGCCGTCCCCGCGACGATCGCGTCGCCGACGTGCAGCGTCCCGGACTGGACCAGGACGGTCGCCACGGCGCCGCGTCCCTTGTCGAGGTTGGCCTCGATGGCCACACCACGTGCGTCCTTGTTCGGGTTCGCCCGCAGGTCGAGTGCGGCGTCGGCCGTCAGCAGGACCGCCTCGAGGAGCTCGTCGATGCCGAGGATCTGCTTCGCCGAGACGTCGACGAACATCGTGTCGCCGCCGTACTCCTCCGCCACCAGGTTGTACTCGGTGAGCTGTTGGCGGATCTTGGCGGGGTTGGCCCCCTCCTTGTCCACCTTGTTCACGGCGACGACGATCGGCACGCCGGCCGCCTGCGCGTGGTTGAGCGCCTCGACCGTCTGCGGCATCACGCCGTCGTCGGCCGCCACCACGAGGATCGCGATGTCGGTGACCTGGGCACCACGGGCACGCATGGCGGTGAACGCCTCGTGACCCGGGGTGTCGATGAAGGTCAGCGGTCGGTCGACGCCCTCGTGCACGTGACGCACCTGGTAGGCACCGATGTGCTGGGTGATGCCACCCGCCTCGCCAGCCACCACGTCCGTCTTGCGGATGGCATCGAGCAGCTTCGTCTTGCCGTGGTCGACGTGACCCATGACGGTGACGACCGGCGGACGCGCCAAGAGCTGCTCGTCCTCCTCGTCGGCGAGCTCGGCGTCGAGGTCGATGTCGAAGGACCCGAGCAGCTCGCGGTCCTCCTCCTCGGCCGAGACCATCTCGATGACGTAGCCGAGCTCGGCCGCGAGCGTGCCGAAGGTGTCCTCGTCGAGCGACTGCGTCGCGGTCGCCATCTCACCGAGGTGGAACAGCACCGTGACCAGGCTGGCCGGGTTCGCGTCGATCTTGTCGGCGAAGTCGTTCAGGGACGAGCCATGACGCAGCCGCACGACCGTCTTGCCGTTGCCGCGCGGGACCTGCACGCCGCCGAGCGACGGGGCCTGCATCTGCTCGAACTCCTGGCGCTTCGCCCGCTTCGACTTGCGCCCACGGACCGGGCGGCCACCGGCGCGACCGAACGCGCCCTGCGTGCTGCCGCGACCGGCACCACCGGGACGACCGCCACCACCACCGGGACGACCGGCGAACCCGCCGGCCGGAGCGCCACCACCGGGAGCGCCACCGGGACCGCCGGGGCGACCGCCGCCGCCCGGGGCCGGACGACCACCGCCGGGACGACCGGCACCACCCGGAGCCGGACGACCGACCGCGCTGCGTCCGGGCATCATGCCGGGGTTCGGGCGCGGTCCTCCGGGACGCGGTCCACCGGAACGCTCCCCCGTGCCGGTCGAGCCGGCTGCGGGTGCACCGTCACGGCTGCCGCCCGGACGAGGCATCCCCTGCGAGGGCGCGAACGGGTTGTTGCCCGGGCGCGGACCGCCAGGACGGGGACCGCCACCGGACGGTCCGCCCTGACCGCCATGAGGCATGCCCTGAGACGTCGCGAACGGGTTGTTCCCCGGGCGGGGGCCACTGGTGCGCGTTCCGCCGGCCGGGGCGCTCGGCGCCGCAGGAGCCGGACGTGGGCCGGGGCGCGATGAGGTCGGTGCCGACGCCGCGGGACGCTCGTGCACCCTCGGCGCGGGGGCGGAGGGCGTGAACGCCGGTGCCGACGGTGCTGTGCTCTCCGCCGGACGCGAGGACTGCGGAGCGACCTCGACCGGTGCCGAGGCGACCGGTGCCGAGGTGGCGGGCGCAGGTTCCACGACCGGGGGCTTCGGCGCAGCAGGGCGAGCCGCAGCCGGCTTCGCAGCTGGCCTCGTCTGCGCCGCCGCGCTTCCCGCCGGGTACAGGTCGCGCAGCTTGCGCACCACCGGCGGTTCGATCGTCGAGGATGCCGAGCGAACGAACTCTCCGAGCTCGTTCAGCTTGGTCATGATGGTCTTGCTTTCCACTCCGAGCTCTTTGGCGAGCTCGTAGACGCGGACCTTGGCCACATCTCTCCTGTCTCGGTCCGCCCAGGAGAGGGTCGGACCGTCGTTAGTGCTGGGTACTCATCGCTGGGTACTCATCGCTGTGTGCTCATCGGGCAGCCATCGGCTTCCAACCCGCTTCCCATGTCGGCATCTGACGGTCGTGCGGCCCCGGGCACGGACCCGGTGCTGTCGATCTACCCCGCGTGCTGGAGGAGCTCGCGACGTAACGCGCTCTCCCCGAGGGGACCCGCGCACCGCAGGGCCCGCGGGAACGCCTTGCGGCGCAACGCGAGCTCGAGGCACTGGGGATCGGGGTGCAGCCACGCTCCCCGGCCCGGCATGCGGCGCCCGGCGTCGATCACGAGCTCGAGAGACTCCTCGGACCCGCCATCCGGTCGAACGACCACCCGCATCAGGGCGGACCTCGGGCCAACCTCTCGGCACCCCACACAGGTGCGCGCCGGGCCCGCAACGGGTACCGGCGTCGCACGTGAGGAGAGCCGGGCGGCAGGCCCAGCAGGAGACAGTCTAGCGCTCCGCACCACCGGGCGTGACCTCACCCGTGCCCCTCGACCGTCGGGCCGACGCCTGCGGCGGGGACCGCCGGTGCGTCGGAGACGATGTCGATCCGCCACCCTGTCAGCTTGGCGGCGAGACGCGCGTTCTGGCCCTCCTTGCCGATCGCGAGCGAGAGCTGGTAGTCGGGGACCACGACGCGCGCAGACCGCGTCTCGGGGTCGACCACGGTGACCGAGAGGACCCGGGCGGGAGAGAGCGCGTGCGCCACCATCTCCGCCGGGTCGTCGCTGTG
>DATKTF010000369.1:0-3947 GCA_035531255.1 Cellulomonadaceae bacterium | reverse complement strand
GACCGTCCTCATCCTGGGTGTTCTGGGTGCGGTGCTGATCGCGCTCGGCATCGCCTCGGCGACGGTGTGGCGCGCGGACGACGTCCTGGCCGCGAGGACCACCGCGGCGGCCGGGACGACGTTGCTGGTGACCGATCCTGGCGTGCTCTCACTTGCCGGGCACCCCGTGACGGTGACGGCAAGCGTCCCGGGATCGGGTGCGGTCGTCATCGCGATCGGCCGCGACACGGACGTGAACGGCTGGGTCGGGTCGGACCGCGTCACGCGGGTGACGGGGCTCTCGGGCTGGCACACGCTGGCCGTCGCGACCCCGACGGCGTCAACCCAGGCAGCGAGCGCTCCGGCAGCATCGTCGAGCGCCTCGCCCGCCGCCGCACCGGCCAGCCCGACCGCGAGCGCGACGGCCGCGGCCGAGGTGCCGGGTACGACGACCGCGGCGGCCGGGCCGGATCCGACCGGCTCCGACATGTGGGTGGCCCAGGCGACCGGCGCAGGACGTGCGACGCTCACCTGGCCCGTCGAACCGGGTCGATGGATGCTCCTCGTCGCGGCGACGGGCGCGGGCGCGGCGCCTCCGACCGTTCAGCTCGCGTGGCCGCAGACGGTCCGTACCCCGTGGCTGGTCCCGGGTGTCGTGTCGGGGTCGATCCTGGTCCTCCTGGCACTCTGGCTCCTGATCCGCGCGGTCATGAGGTCGCGTGGCGGTCTGGCGGTCACCTGGAACGCGATCGAGACCGGTGAGCTCGCGACGGTCGGCACGCCCGGGGCCTCGCCCATGGAGGGTCGGGCCGCCGCGGGCCCGGGGACGGCGGACGGCGCCAAGGCCGGTGCGCCGCTCACGCGCCGACAGCTGCGCGAGCGCGAGCGGACGGCGCCGACGCCCGTCGTCGCACCGAAGCTCTCGCTCCGGAGGCGGGACCCGGAGGTCCCGACCGGCGAGATGTCGATCACGGCGGCACCGGGCGCTCCGGCACGCGCGTGGGAGCCCGAGGCGACGACACCTGTCGCCGACACCGAGACGGACGCGGCGAGCGTGCCCCCGTCGAGCAGCACGGGTCGGATCGTTGGCGCCGACGGCTCGTCGCCAGGTGCTGGGCTGCCGGATCAGCCCGCCGGGCGCCGTTGGCGGCGGGAACGGGTCGTGGAGCCGCAGCCGGCGCAGACGGCACCGTCACCCGTGGAGGTACCACAGCCGTCGGGCCCCGCGACGAGAGTCCCCGGCGCCGACGACGGCACGACCTCGAGCGCAGCCGGGCCCGCGCAGACGACGACGTCTCCAGGTGGCGGTGCCCGGGCGGACGCCTGGCGGCGCGCCTGGGGCTTTCCGGGCGTCGGTGGCGCCGACCCCGAAAGAGGTCCTGGCGCGTCCGGGTCCGAGCCGGACGAGCCCGAGCCGGGCGCGACGACCGACGGCGTGGGGAGGCCATGATGAGGACGAACGCGCCGACCATGCTCGGTCGCACCATGTCCGTCGGTGGCCGCCGGATCACGCGCATGCTCGCGGGCCTGCGAGGACCGGCACTGGCGGCGGCGGTCGCACTCGTGCTCGTCGGGTGCGCACCGAACCCGCCGGTCGCGCGGCCGGACCCCGTCCCCGCCGTCCCGCCGCCGGTCCTGTCCGTCGCGCAGTCGACCGCGGTTCTCAGCTCGATCAAGACGGTCCTGGCCGCCGGTAATGCCAACCTCTCGAACGTGGCACTCGGTACCCGGTTGTCCGGTCCGGCGCTCGCCATCCGCTCGGCCGAGTACAAGCTCGACCTCGGGACCGGCGGCGTGCGCGTGCCGACGATGCTCCCGATGACGGCGCAGGCCCTCATCACACCGCAGACGACCACCTGGCCGCGGAACGAGCTCGTCGTCACCGTGCAGCCGGACAACCTTCAGAGCCCGCGCCTGCTGGTTCTTCGCCAGGACGGACCGCGCGACCAGTACAAGCTGTGGGGCTGGACGCGCCTGCTCGCCGGCGTGAAGATGCCCCGCACGGCCGACCCCGCACTGGGAAGTCCGCTGCTCGCACCCGATGCCGCCGGACTCGTCTCGACCCCGCAGGACGTCATCGCCCACTACGTCGACGTCCTGTCCCACGGGACCGCATCCGCGTATGCCAACGAGTTCGAGCCCGACGAGTACCGCACGGGCCTGGCGAGCTCTCTCGCCCTGCTCCAGCAGGGGCTCTCGCAGGTCGGTACGGTCGCGGACTCCTACACCGTCGCCCCCGGCGAGCTCGTGTCGATGGGCACGGCAACCGGCGGGGCCCTGGTCGTCGCGGGCATCACGACGGTGACGACGGCGACGGTGACGGTCGCGGGTGCCAGCTTCACGCTGGGCGCGACGGAGGCCGCGCTGGCCGGAGCCGGTGACGTCAAGCAGAGCGAGGCGATCACCTGGTCCGACATGGTCGCGTTCTACGTCCCGCCGAGCGGGTCCGGCCAACGGGTCACGGTGCTCGCCGCGGAGCACCAGCGTGTCTCGGTGGTGGCGAAATGACCGTGCCCGACCCTGCACCGCGGTCGCCTTCATCGGAGGCGACCGGGATCGACGACCGTCCTCGTACCGAAGGAGCAACGTGAGCCAACCGTCCGCACCGCGACCACGACTCGACGTCCGAGGCGCCATCGACCTCTCGGTGCTCCAGAGCCCGCCCGCACCGGCTCCGGGCGAGCCCGGCGGGCTGCCGGTCGCTGCCGGCTACACCGTGGACGCCACGACGGCGTCGTTCGGGGACGTGGTCCAGGCGTCGATGTCGTACCCCGTCGTCGTCCTCCTGTGGTCGCGGCGCAGTGCAGCCTCGGTCGAGCTCGCGCGCGACCTGGGCCGAGCGGTCGACGCCGAGGCCGGCGCGGTCCAGCTCGTGCGGGTGGACATCGACGCGGAGCCGCAGATCGGTGCGGCGTTCCAGGTCCAGACCGTGCCTGCGGTCGTGGCGCTCCTCGCAGGCCAACCGATCCCGCTGTTCCAGGGGACGGCGACCGCGGACCAGCTCACCGGACTGCTCGGGCAGCTCCTGCAGGCTGCGGCGACGAACGGCATCACCGGGTTCGCACCCGGAGCGGCTGCGGCCGACGCCCCGACCGAGGCCGAGGAGGCCGAGCCGCCGCTCCCGCCGCTGCACCAGGCGGCATACGACGCCATCGAGCGCGACGACCTGCCGACCGCGATCGCCTCGTACGAACAGGCACTCCGGGAGAACCCACGCGACGACCTCGCACGTGAGGGCCTCGCGCAGGTCCGCCTGATGGACCGGACGCGCGACCTGGACCCCGTCGAGGTGCAGACGCGTGCGGTCACGCTGCCGGAGGACCTGGACGTGCAGATGCAGGCGGCGGATCTCGAGGTCATCGAGGGCAGGGTGGAGGACGCGTTCGCGCGCCTCACGCGCCTTGTCGCCGGGTCCGCCCCCGAGCGCCGAGAGATCCTCCGACTACGCCTCGTCGAGCTCTTCGACGTGGTGGGGGGCACGGACCCGCGCGTCATGACCGCACGACGGACACTTGCGAGTGCTCTCTACTGAAAGGGACGCCCGTGGGTCGGTGTGCGATTTGACGCTGCCTGACCTCGCCCGTAGTCTTCTCGATGTCGCCCGGCAGGGAGGAACAGACACCGGAAGCGCTCAGCGCTGAAGGATGGCTGGTCCCGCGGGTGGCCACCCCCCGGTCAACACCTCAGAGCGGCTCAGCCGCTCGCGTTGGTGCGTGCCCGGGCAGGGGAGTTCGACCCGTCGAAGGATCTCGTTGGAGATTTGACTGCGGGACGGCGCTCCGCTAAGTTAGAACGGTTGCCCCGAGACAGGTTGAGAAACCGCGATTGGTGCGCGTCGGATCTTTGAGAACTCAACAGTGTGCCAAGTAGTTGATGCCAATTGCTTGCTTTTCTTGTGCGTGTCTCGTGTTGTGCGGGGTGTGTGTGGGGGGAGTGGGTGTTGGTTTGAAGTGGGCTTGTCCACCTCG